>DATKNE010000058.1:0-3843 GCA_035541515.1 Minisyncoccota bacterium
GATCATGAGCGTGAGATAGATCTGCGCGAAGCCGAGGTTCACGAGGTCTTCTTTCGTGAATTCCGGCATGAAGACGGTCTCGAGCACTTCCGCGTCAAAGGGCCCGACGCGGAACGCGACCGTGGTGCCCACGTTCCCGAACACCGCGGCGCGCACTTCCTCTTCCATCTGCTCGACGTACTGGTGCGCGATGAGGAGGTTCAGGTTGTATTTGCGAGCCTCGGAAAGTATTTCCGCGAACGTCTCGTTGGCGAAGTTCTGGAACTCGTCCACATAGAAATAGAATTTCGCGGTCTTGCGGAGCTCAGCCTCCGCGAGGTCGGCGCGGCTCATCGCTGCGAGGAAGATGCGCGTGGTGATCATCGAGCCCAAGAGCCGCATGTTCACGTCGCCCACCTGCCCTTTCGAGAGGTTGATGAGGAGAATCTTGCGCTCGTCCATCATCCTGCGGATGTCGAAGGAGGATTTCGGCTGGCCGATGATGTTGCGGATAAGCGGATTGCTCGTGAACTGGCCGATCTTGTTCTGTATCGCCGGCGTCGCTTCCTGCGTGTAGCGGTCGGTGTACGTCGCGAATTCCTTCGTCCAGAAATCCTTCACGACCGGGTCCTTCACGTTCTCGACGACCTTCTTGCGGTACTCCTTGTCTACGTACATGCGGTTGACGCCGAGCAGGGTCGCATCCGGGTATTCGAGAAGCGCAAGCAGGGTATTCGAGAGGATGTATTCCATGCGGGCGCTCCAGGCGTCCACCCATATCTTCTTGAAGGTCGCCATGAGGCCCGAGACCACGAGATGCCGCTTGTCGTAGCCCACGTCTTCCATCACGTTGAACGCGATCGGCCGTTCGAGGTCGAACGGCGCGAAATACACGACGTCCTTGATGCGGTCCTCGGGGATGTAGTCGAGGAGCTTGTCGACGGCGCTCCCGTGCGGGTCGATGAAGGCGAGCCCTTCCCCGTTGCGGATGTCCTGGATGGCCATGTTCTCGAGCAAGGTCGACTTGCCCATGCCGGTCTTGCCGATGACATACATGTGCCGGCTCCGGTCCTTCGACTTGATGCCAAACGGCGTATGCTTCCCCCGCGAATCCGTCGCGGCGAAGTAGGTGACGCGCTCCGGGTTGTCCATGCCGGAAAGTATAGCAAAATCATCCGGCGCCTACGGCGCCGGATGATTCGCGTGTGCTAAATCGGAGAGACGCCGTGCGGAGGAGGCGGCACTTCTTCGGCATGCGCGGCAGGGACCGATGGTCCTGCCATCGGTTCGGGTGAGGAGAGCGTCGCGCGCTTCGCTTCTTTCGAGCGCAGCCAGAGGCCGATCGAGAGCACGAGCGCACCGAACGCGATCTCGAGCAGGCCGCGAAAGGCGACGGGGAGCCCCGAGTACGGGACGATGATGATGAGGATGCCGAGGACGATGAGCGTGCTGGTGCGGGACATGCGCGGATTGTATCAAGGGGCCACGATGACGACAAATTCCCCGCGCCCGGGGATGTCGCGCGCCTCGAGGATCTTCACGAGTTCGGCCGCGCTCCCCTCGAGCGCCTCCTCGTGGATCTTCGTGAGCTCGCGCAGGAGCGCGACGCGGCGGGTCTGCGGGAGGACTTCGGCGAGCGCGAGGAGCGTCTTCTGGATGCGATGCGGCGATTCGTAGAAGATGACGGCGCGCTTCTCCTTCGCGATCTCCTTGAAGAGGGTCTGGCGCCCTTTCTTGTGCGGGAGAAATCCGAGGAACACGAATGACGCCGTCGGGAGCCCCGCGATAGATACGGCGGCCGCGAGCGCGGAGGGTCCCGGTATCGCCTCGATGCGCACGTGCTCCCCGAGGCGCTCCCGCGCGAGCGCGACGAGCTCCGAGCCGGGATCCGAGATCCCGGGCGTGCCCGCGTCGGTCACGAGCGCGACCCGCTTCCCGTCGCCAAGCGCGGCGAGCACGCGGTCGGCGGCGAGCCGGCCGCTTCGCGCGTGGTACACGAGGAGCGGCTTCCTGATGTCGTAGCGCGCAAGCAGCTTGCTCGTCACGCGCGTGTCTTCGCACGCGATAGCGTCCGCATTCTTCAAGGTCTCCAAGGCGCGCAGCGTGATGTCGCCCAAGTTGCCTATCGGCGTAGCGACTACGGAAAGTATGCCCATGCGCCTCACCCTAGCACCGGTGAGGGAAGCAGGAAAGCCGCGAGATTGACGGGCGGCGGCGCTCCTGGCACTGTGGCGGAGGAGTGAATGCAGGAGGTTGAGATGAATACTACTGTGCTTGTCGGCGACCCGGTCGATAGCCGGATCGTCTCGCGCCAATTCGCGCTCAGACTGAAAAGACGAAGAGTCTACGGGACCGCGCACCTCATCGGCTCCGATTGGGGCGGGCTCCCGAACCAGGATTTCGATTGGGCCGGCATATCGCGATTCACGGAGCTCGCGGAAGCCGAGCAGGCTCGGCTGAAGCGCGCGTTGCGGGAAGCGTGCAGGCGCGTCGGCATCACGGCGCTCGCAGTGCCGACGCCGAAATTCACCGACAAGATCGTACAGCCGGAAGACCTCAAGATAGGGACTGATCTCGGTGACGGCCGCTTGCTTCTGACGGGGAAGGTCGGAGACGGGCTCTTCAGGAGATGGTGGGATCCGGTCTCATACGGGCTCGCGCCCGGAGGCTGCGGCATCCTGTCGGTGACCGACGGCGTCACGGGAACGGTGGACGCTCACGTAGGCCTCAGGTCGTTCATTGACCATGAGAGGCCGAACTTCAAGGGAATCGTGCCCGCGATACGGGACTGCTTCCCCAAGAAGCCGGACACCATCCTCGTCTCGCGCCTCACTTTCGCGATCCGCGCGGACCGATTCGTCTATCCGCTCGGAGATGAACGGTATCCGCACAATTCCGACATCCACAAGGCGATCCGGAGGCGGCATCGTTCCTTCAAGATCCAGGAAAACGGCGGCATCGACCTGCTCGTGCTCGCCCGTCTCGAATGCAGGAAATACGGGATCGAGCCGCCCTCGGGCGACGCGACCACCTGGCTGCCCAACGAGCGGCGATACCCGACGACGAGGAGCCCGGAACTCGAGCGCCGGAAGCTCCGGTACTTCGTGTCAGTCCACTGGGATTCCTCGTCCTGAAACTTGCGTGCCGTGCCCCGGAAATCCCGGAGCACGGCACGATTCATTTGCGGACGAGCGCGTCCGCGACCTTGTAGATGTCGCCTGCGCCCATGGTCATGACCGAATCGTCCGGTCCGGCTTTCTCGAGCTCGGCCTTGATAGCGTCGAAATCAAGCGCCTCTGCTCCCGTGCCGAGCTCTCGCATCCGCGCGGCGAGCTTCTCGCTCGAGACCGAACCATCGTCTGCCTCGCGCGCGGCGTAGATAGGCGCGATGAACGCGCGGTCCGCATCCCCGAACGCGGCCGCGAACTCTTCGAAGTGGTCGCGCGTCCGGCTGTAGAGGTGCGGATGGAACGCGACGTACACTTTCCCTCTCGTCTTCTCGCGCAGCGCCGCGAGCGTCTTTTTTACCGCCGTCGGGTGGTGGGCGTAATCATCGTACACGTCCGCGCCGTTTCTCGTCTTCCCTTTGTATTCGAACCGCCGCCATGTGCCATGAAAGTCCCGGAGCGATTTGGCAATGGCTTCTTCGGAAAGACCGGGATTCACGAGCCGCGCGGCCGCAGAGGCCGCGCGGGCGTTATCCGTATTGAAATCTCCGGGCAAGAGGAGCTTCCAGGCGGGCTCGTTCGTGTAGTCGATGATTCGCGCTTTCGCGTCCCTAAGCGCGGGCGCGATGTTCGGATGGGCCGGATTCGTCACGATGGCGCCGTGCGCGGGCACTTTTGCGACCGCTTTCCGGAACGA
>DATKNE010000059.1:0-5248 GCA_035541515.1 Minisyncoccota bacterium
AATGCCGGTATCGCGCCCCAGGCCTCATCATCCTCGGGGACTTTCGGCGCTTCCTCGCGCTTGTGCGGAGTAGCGGTGACGATAGGCTCTTCTTTCTCCATGCGGGATATCGGTTCGGACTTCTCCTCTTCCTTCTCGGCCGGCTTCTCGTCGCGGCGGAGGATCTCATGATAGATGCGGCCGCGCTCTTCCTCGCGCCGCTCGAGCGGCATGGAGAAGAGCGAGCGCTCCGGAGCGGCGTCGAGAGTGGCGTGGGAGGCGCTCTCCGGGAATCCGGTCGCGATGACGATGATGCGGATCTGGCCCTTCTTGAGGGACTCGTCGCGCATCATGCCGAAGATGATCTTGGCGTTCTTGTCCACCGATTCGTTAACGACTTTCGCCGCCTCCTGCACTTCGAGGATGCCGAGGTCGTCCGCGCCGGCGACCACGAAGAGGATGCCCTTGGCGCCCGAGATGGAGATGTCGAGGAGCGGGGAATTGACGGCGCGCTTGGCGGCCTCCTTCGCGCGGTCGTCGCCCTCGGCGACGCCGATGCCCATGAGCGCGGGGCCCGCACCCTCCATGATGGCCTTGATGTCGTTGAAGTCAGTATTGATCTCGCCCGGCGTGGTGATGATGTCGGAGACGCCCTCGACCGCTTGGCGGAGTATCTCGTCGCACATCGCGAACGCGTTCTTCGCGGACGTCTGCGCGTCCACGACCGCCAAGAGCTTGTCGTTCGGGATGACGATGAATGCGTCCACTTCCTTCTTGAGCTCGGCGAGGCCGCGTTCAGCGATCTCGCGGCGCTGAGCGCCTTCGAACGCGAACGGCTTCGTCACGACCGCCACCGTGAGCGCGCCCACTTCTTTCGCGATCTTGGCGACGACCGGCGCGGAGCCCGTGCCCGTGCCACCGCCCATGCCGCAGGTGATGAACACCATGTCGGAGCCCTGCAAGGCTTCCTGGATCTCCTGGCGGGTCTCTTCGCCCGCGCGGCGGCCGAGTTCCGGATTCATGCCGGTGCCGAGGCCGCGGGTGAGGTTCTTGCCGATGTGGATCTTGCGCTTGGCGAGGCTGCGGTGGAGGTCCTGCGCGTCAGAATTGACCGCGACGAATTCGACGCCGCGAACCTTCGAATTCACCATGTGATTCACGGCGTTATTGCCGGAGCCGCCCACGCCGACGACGCGAATCCTCGCGAAGGTCTCGATTTCCGGCTCGACGCGCTTAGACATAAAAGGTCCCCGGAATCATACCAGAAGCGCGCACAATGCAAATCTTGACAGACTATCCTTTTCCGGTTGCCGCAAAACGCGATTTAGGGGAGGAATTGACGAAAGAATTTGGAGACGGAAGCGCCGACCGGCTTCTTCGGCGCGACCGTGTCGCCCGTGAGGCCCCAGAGCGCGAGACCGTACGCGACCGCCCACGTCGCGTCTCGGATCTTCGTGTCGGCGGGGATGCGGAACTCCGCGAGCCGCGCCGGGAGCTTCAGGTTGCCTTTCGCGATGTCGCTGATGGAGCCCGTGCCCGCGCCGCCGCCTGAAATGATGATGCCGGCGGGCAAGGGGCCGCGCCGTCCCAAGGATTTCAGATGCTTGTCGATGAGCGCGAACATCTCCTCGAGACGGTTCGCGACGAGATCGTCGAGCTTCTTCTTCGAGTACATCTGCCCCGAGAGCTTGCCGAGCTTCACGCGCTCCGCTTCCTCGAGCGAGATGCGAAACCCGAGCGCGATGTCGTTCGTGATGTGGCTCGAGCCCATGGGGAAGACCTTCACCGACACCGGGATGCCCTCGTCGTAGACCACTATGGAAACCGTCTCCGCGCCGATGTTCGCGAGGACGCAGCCTTTCATCTTCTGCTCGTTCGTGAGGAGGACGTAAGAGCCGGCCAAGGGCGACGCCATCTGGTCGATGACCTCGATGTCCGCCTCCTCGACCGCTTCCGCGAGCACGTCCACGTGCTGGGCGAGGCACGTGACGAACAGGTAGTCGGCTTCGAGCCGGACGCCCTTCATGCCCAAGGGGCTTCCGAGCACTTTGCTGCCGTCGATGCGGTACTCGAGCGGGATGGAGTGGAGGACGTGACGGTTGAGGAATGCCGGGGAGGCCGCTTCGCGCGCGGTCGTGCCCGCTTTCTCGAGGTCGAGCGCCGTGATCTCCTGGTCGGCTCTTGAAATGACCGCGTCGCCCGAGGCGCGCGTCTCATCAAGGGAGATGCCGCCGACGGAGAGGAAGCCCGTGCGGATAGGCACGCGCGCCAGGGCCTCCGCCTGCCGCTTCGCTTCCTTGATGCTCGCGGTCACTTCCTGCTTGTCCACGATGTAGCCGTGGCGCAGGCCCTTGCTCTCGGCAAGCCCGGTGCCGATGATGCGCAATTCGTGGAGCCCGCGGCGCTTATCCGCGAGCTCTTCGACGACGACCATCTTCACCTGGTAGGTGCCGATGTCGATTCCGGTTGCGATTCTGCGGTTCATGAGGAAGGGCGCGAGGCAAGCCCTTGGCAAAGCGCGCCAAGATCTTCCGTTCGCTTCGCTCCATCGTAGCGCCATGCACCCCTCCTTTCAAATGAACGGTTCCGTGGATAAACAGATACAGTATGAAAACCGCCTCGCTCATGAGGTAGCGCGACGCCTGCTTCCGAGCCTCCTCGAGACAGATGATGATCTCCCCGCTCTTGGCGCCCGTGCGATAGGAAAGCACGTTCGGGACGTAGGACTTGCCGCGCAGGCGCGCGTTCAGCGCCTGGGCGCGACGCGACCCCATGAACGCGAGCGACACCTCCCAGCCGGGGAGGACGGCGCGCGCGGCCGCTTCAAACGGCAGACGCGGCGCTACGCGCCGCGTGAAGTTCCGTACTTCGACTGCCATAGCGGCTTACTTCCTGCCCTTGGTGCGGCGGGCGGCCGGGTCTATCTTCCCGAGCTTCACGAGCTCGTGGTACTTCTCGCGGCGCGCCTTGTCGACCAAAGCGCGCTTGTGGTTGACGTTCTTCGACTTCACGCGGTCGAAGTAGCGGCGGTCGCGCATCTCGCGGACGAGGCCGAGACCCTGCGCACGGCGGGTGAAACGGCGGATGAGCGCGGAAGAACTCTCGTTCTTCCCGCGGCGTACCTCTATGCGTGCGGCACCAGTCATGATTGCCTGAATCTAGCACACAAGCCGCACGAATGGCAATGGCTCGCTAGGCGACCGCCCGCAGCTGTTCGGCGAGGTCGGAAAGGGAGAGGACCGTCTCTTCCTGGGTAGCGCGATTCCGGAGGATGGCGGAGCCCTCGAGCGCTTCCTTCCTGCCCATGATGAGCAGGTACGGGGCTTTCCGGCGCTCGGCGAGATGCATCTGTTCCGTGAGCGATTCGATGCCGATGTCTTGCGTGAGCGGGAGGCGCGCCTTCCTGAACTCTTCCGCAAGACGGATGGAGAGGCGCTTCGCTTCGTCGCCGATATGGACGAACGCGAACTGCAGGCGCGACACCGGCAGGCGCTTCACCGGCGCGCCCTCGGTGCCGACGGTGATTATCGCGACGGTCCCGCCGACCGGTCCGCCGAAGAAATGCCGCGCGAGCTCGCCGTAGCGGGAGCCCCATGCGGCGCGCGTATCGCCGACCATGATCTCGAAGCACAGCTCGTTCCATGCGCCGCCGCGGCTGATGAGCGAGCGGGCGAGCTCGTACGGCGTCTCGGTGAGCTCGAGGTATTCGAGGACGTCCTCGAAGCGCTTGCGCGAGGCGTCGGAGAGGTGCTCGGTCGGCACCGGGAGGTCGTCCGCGCATTCGCGCGTCGTAACGAGCTCCGCGGCCTCGAGCGCGTCGCGCTTCGCGCACGCGACGCAGTCTTCCGGAAGGGTCGTGGCGCGCCGGCGGAAGTAATTCCCGAGCTCGCGCGCGTAGCGCGCGCGGGTCTCCTTGTCGCCCATGGAATTGACGCGCACCACCGGCTCCTCGCGGTAGAGGTCGCGCACCAGCGCGAGCGCCGCGCGTATGACGACGACGTCCGCGAGCGCGCGGTCCGCGCCGAGCGCGTGGAACTGGATGACCGCCTTCTTCGGCGCGGGGCGCCCGGCCGCGACGTTCGTGTGCCAGAGGAAGAGCGGTTGGCGCGCGTTCGGCACGACGCCGGAACCGCGCCGCAACTGCTTGAGGAAGCTCACGACCGTTTCCGCGTTCGCGTCATGCATCAGGTTCTCGACGGCTTCCGGCACCTCGACCGGCTTCCCGGTGCCTCTCGATTCGAGCAGGTGGGCGGAAAGGGGAGTGAATCCGTAATACTGGCCGATCGAGTGCGATTTCTTCAAGAGCTCCTCGGCCGGCACGGACTCGCGCATCATAGGGAAGTCGAGGGAGCGGGCGCGGCCGGCTCTGCCGTGCCGTAGCTCGTCGCGCCCGGGAAGAGCCCGAACTTCGCGACCGGCAGGAGGCGCGCGTCCACGCGGCCGATGATGTCCTTGTTCGGCAAGGGCCCCCACACGCGGCTGTCGGAAGAGTTGGGGCGATTGTCGCCCATGACGAAATATTCCCCGGCGTTCAGCGTGAAGCTCCTGCTGTAGGTCGCGTCTTCGTCCACGACGTACGGCTCCGTGAGGGTCAGCGTGGACCCGTCCGCCTTCGTGACGGTGACGGTGCCGTTCTGTATGGTTATCTTCTCGCCCGGGAGGCCGATGATGCGCTTTATATAGAAGACGGAAGGGTTCTTGGGGTATCGGAAGACGATGACGTCGCCGCGCGCAGGCGCCGAGAAGTCGTAGACGAGCTCGTCCACGATGAGATAGTCGAGATTCTCGAACGTCGGGTGCATGGATTCGCCGTCAACGACGAACGGCGACACCACGAAGACGCGGAGCGGGATGACGACGAGCACAATGAGGAGCGCGAGGGTGAAAAGATCTCGTAGGAGGCCTCTCCCATCGCTTTGCATGAAGCGCATTGTACTCGCACGCGCGGCAAGCGCAAGTGCGAACGCGACAGAAGCCGTTTTGGAGCACACGTCGTCCTCTCCAGCGGGAGGACGCGCTCACTCTCGGCTCGCAAATTTTCGCGCAGCCTCCTTTCGGCGCGAAAATTACCATGCTGCTTCGCCTCCGAGAGTCTCCAAAACGGCTCCTGTTCGCTTCTGGTCATAAACGGGGTATAGTTTTGCCATGGCGGTCGTCATCGTAGGGCTCGGGAACCCAGGGAAAGAATATGAGAAGACCCGGCACAACGCCGGGCGCATGGCGGTGGAGCTTCTGGCGAAGCAGGAGGGCGCGGAGGAGTTCGTCCTGA
>DATKNE010000060.1:0-5592 GCA_035541515.1 Minisyncoccota bacterium
GCCCGGACCGAGCGCGGAGAGGGTGCGCATGTTCTCGAGCTCGGCGAGGATGTTCTGCTGGTCCATGAACTGCGAGAGCTGGTTGGCCGTGAAGAACTCGCGGACCGCGGCCTGGAACGGGCGCGGGTTCACGAGCGCGACAGGAAGAGTCGTCTCGCTCTCGATGGTGGACATGCGGTCCTGGATGTTGCGCTTCATGCGCGACATGCCGACGCGCATGCGAGCCTGTAGGAGCTCCCCGACGAAGCGGACGCGGCGGAAGCCCAAGTGGTCGATGTCATCCGGGCGCGCGTTCGGGTCCTGGTTGAGGCGCGCGATTTCGGAAATGATGCGCACGAAGTCAGCGAGGGTCAGCGTGCGCTTCTCCAAAGCCTTCTCGGTAAGCGGCTGGCCGAAACGCATGTTGAGGCGGTGGCGGCCGACGCGGTTCAGGTCGTAGCGCTCCACGGAGAAGAGCGACTGCACGAAGTTCTTCGCGTTCTCAGGCGTGGCGAGATCGCCGTCGCGCATGCGGCGGTGTATCTCGACGTATGCCTCCTCGACGGACTTGGCCTCGTCCTGTTCCAAGGTGGCTTTGATGGCCGCGAGCGCGACCGGGTCCTTCGCGAAATGCTTGAGGATGGCTTCGCCGACGCCTGCGCCGAAGACGGTGAGGAGCTCGGTGACCGGGAACTTGCGCTTCCGGTCTATGCGGACGTAGATGGCGCCGTCGGCTTCGGAATCGATCTCGATCCAGACGCCGCGCGACGGGATGATCTTCGCGCCGAAGTACTGCTTGCCGCGGATGAGCTCGGAGACGAAGAATGCGCCGAAGGAGCGGGCGAGCTGCGGCACGATGGCGCGCTCGACGCCGGAGACGATGAACGAGCCGTGCGGCGTCATTATCGGCATGTCGGCGAGGAAAAGCTCCTGAGTCTTCTCGGAACCCAAGGTCTTGTTGATGAGGCGGAGGTTCGCTTTGAGCGGCGCCTCGTAGGTGCGCATGTTCTCGCGCGCGAATTCCTCGTCGTACTTCGGCTCGCCTATCTCGAAGCCCTCGAAACGGAGCTCGAACTTCTTGCCGGAGTAGTCGCTGATGGGCGAGAACTCGTTGAAGAGGTCCTTGAGGCCCTCGGCGAGGAGCCAGTCGAAGGAAGACCGCTGGTGCCCGACCAAGTCCGGGAACGCGACGGACGGCGCATGGTATCCCCCGAACGTCTTCTGGATGATGTTCTTTATCATGTGGCGCGCTGGTGAATTTTTAATGAAAATCTCGTCTATAGAAATGCGAACGCACGGACAAAGTCCGCTACCGCTTCTGCGTTCTATTTTCGCCCTTATGAGTGCCCTCCACGCGCCCTCCGCTACTCACTCGTATCTTGTGCCCATAAGATACTCTCCGGCCCATAGACCGTCAACCCCTCCTGGGGATAAGCTATTTTGCCCTTTTCCGCCAGGAATCTATGTTCGCGTGGTGCCCGGTCTGGAGGACTTTGGGCACGCGATACTTCTTTTTCTTGTATTCGATAGTCTCGGGGCGCGTGTAAACGGCGCGGGAGGCGACACGTCGCTCCTCTATCGACGCGTCCTTGCCGAGCACGCCCGGGATGCGGCGCGTCACAGCGTCAACGATAGCGAGAGCCGGCACTTCCCCGCCCGTGTAGATAGCTTCGCCGACGGCGAATTCTTTGACCGGCGTAAGCGTCTTGATGATTTTCTTCGCCCGCTCGTCAATGCCCTCGTACCGTCCGCAGACCAGCATGACCTCGTCGTACTTAAGGAGCGCGTCGGCGTCTTTGTTCGTGAATTGCTTAGCGCCAGGGCTGAACCACACGACGACCTTCTTGTTCTTTTTCTTACCCAAAGCTTTCTCGACTGCCTTCACGACCGGCATGGCTTGCATCACCATCCCCGGACCGCCGCCGTACGGGCGCTCGTCTACCTTGCCCCAGCGGTTCGCTACATACGCGCGCGGCGACTGGTACGAAACGGAAATCTTCTTCTCCTTGCGCGCGCGGCCGACGATGGACGCGGAGAGATACGCGTCGCACGCTTCTTCGAAAAGGGTGATGAGGTGGAATCGCATCATGAATGGGAGGCGGGGAATCGGAAAAAGAGGGTTGGACTCGGCCTAGCGGCCCGGAGCGCACTCTTTTTCCGATTCGCCGCCGAACACGAAATTACGCATCGAGACCATCTACGACCTCGTCGACCGTCTTCGGGGTCTCGTCGCGCTTGCCGCCCACCGGCTCGTTGATCTTCAGGTTCACGCGCGCGTTGCCCTTCATGCCGACGACGCGCAGGAGGATGCGGAGCGCCTCGGCGGTCTTTCCGCTCTTGCCGATGATCTTGCCCATGTCGTCCGGGTGGACGGTGAGGGTGAGGAGGACGCCCATCTGGTC
Source organism: Minisyncoccota bacterium (assembly GCA_035541515.1). Taxonomy (GTDB): domain Bacteria; phylum Patescibacteriota; class Minisyncoccia; order Phycocordibacterales; family Phycocordibacteraceae; genus C7867-001. The sequence continues at coordinate 2,382 of DATKNE010000060.1, forward strand.
GATGACGCGCGTCGTCTGGACGGCTTCCGGATGCTCGACGAGGGACTTGACCGCGTATTCGAGGAATTCCTGGTCTTTTTCCATGGTATCGATAGTAGCACCGCGGCCGGCGAGAGCCGGCCGCTACATTTACGCCGCCGGAGCCTCTTCGGGCTTGGCTTCCTCCGCAGGCGCGGCTTCAGGAGCCGATTCCTCGGCCGGAGCTTCTGCGGGCTCCGCAGGAGCTGCGGCTTCCGCTGCCGGAGCCGCCTCGGCAGCCGGCTCTTCCTTCTTCGGAGGGGTCTTCTTCGGGAGGACGTTCATCTTCTTGCCTTCGATGATGCCCTTCTCGATGAAGAGGTTGTGGACCGAGCCCGTGAGCTGGGCGCCTTTCGCCATCCAGCCCTTGACCTTCTCCGCATCAACGGCAAACGCCTTGCTGCGCGGGTTGTAGGTGCCGAGCTGCTCGAGGATGCCGCCGGTCTTCGCGGCGCGCTCCTTCTCCATGACGGAAATGCGAAAAGCCGGGTCGTTCGTGCGGCCTACGCGCTGGAATCGGATCATCAACATATGACCGCCGTACCTTACCAGAAAAGGTCGGGGGCCGCAATCGAACAAAAAGATGGGCAGCCGGGGCTGGCTGCCCATCGCAAACTTTCGGGATAGCCGGATGACGCTCGGCCAGACGTATTCAATTAGCGGAGGTGTGTACTTTAGGCGTACTTCCTGAACTCCTCTCTCGCGACTGGAAATCGCACGCGCCGCGAGTACCCATAACGATACACCCGCCCTTTAAATCTGCTAGAGTGCCCAGGTGGAAAAGACCTACGAAGGGCCAATCACCCTCACCAGGAAAGGCATCGGCTTCTTCAAGCTCCCGCCGAAAGAAGACGGCAGCGAGGAAGAGGACCTCCTCGTCCCGGCGGAGTGGACCAATCACGCGCTCCAGGGCGACATCGTGAAAGTCGCTCCTTCGGGCATGTACCGCGACCCCGCGGGCCGCATGCCGCCGAAGGCCTCGGGCAAAGTGGTGGAGATAATCTCGCGCGCTCGCGAGACGTTCGTCGGCGTGCTCGCGAAGCACGAGGAGCCGGGACCCTACGAAGGCATGGTCATCCTCATCCCCGACTACAAGAAGATGCACGTGCCGATAGAGATACGCGACATGGATGGCGCTGACTTCGGCATGAAAGTGCTCGTGCGCATGAAAGGCTGGGACAAGGATGCGCCCTGCCCGTGGGGCGTCGTCGAGGAAGTCATCGGCAAGGCCGGCAATCACGAGGTCGAGATGCGGGCGCTCGCGCTCGGCCAGGGATTCCGGAGCGACTTCCCGCCCGGGGTCGAGGCTGACGCGAAATACCTCGAGGAGCACGGCCGGCAGATGCTCGCGGAGGAAGCCGCGCAGAGCGTCGCGAAAGGCGTGCGCCGGGATTTCCGCGACGCGCCGACCTGCACCATCGACCCCTTCGATGCCAAGGACTTCGACGACGCGCTCTCCGTGCGCCCGCTCCCGGACGGCAATTTCGAGGTGGGCGTGCACATCGCCGACGTGTCCTTCTTCGTGCGCCCCGGAAGCAATCTCGATAATGAGGCGCGCAACCGCGCGACGAGCGTGTACCTCGTGGACCGCACGATTCCCATGCTCCCGCACATCCTCTCGACCGACCTCTGCTCGCTGAACCCGAACCAGGACCGGCTCGCCGTTTCCGCCGTGTTCACGCTCGACAAAGACGCGAACGTCCTCGACAAGTGGTTCGGCGAGACGGTCATCCACTCCGACCGGCGCTACACGTACGAGGACGCGCAGAAGACCTTGGACGAGGGCCAGGGCGACCTGCATGAGGAGCTCGCGACCCTGCTTGCCCTCTCGAAGAAGATTCGCGCGCGCCGGCAGGCAAAGGGAGCCATCGAGTTCGACACCGCGGAAGTCAAAGTCGAGCTCGACGCGGAAGGCCGGCCTATCGCCATCCGGCTGAAAGAGCGCAAGGCAACCAACCTCATGATCGAGGACTTCATGCTCCTTGCGAATGAGGCGGTGGCGAAGCACTTGTCCGACCTGACCGACAACGGCGGCCCGCACTTCTCTTCCCTCTACCGCATCCACGACGAGCCGGATTCCGACCGCCTCGAGAATCTCGGGAACCTCCTGCGGGTCATGGGCTATCAGGTGAAGATGAAGGACGGCAAGGTCACGGGCGCGGAACTCAACCGGCTCATGGAATCGGTCAAAGGCAAGCCGGAAGAATACCTCGTGAAGACCGCCACGCTCCGTTCCATGGCGAAAGCCGTCTACACCACGAAAAATATCGGCCACTTCGGCCTCGCGTTCGAGTACTACACGCACTTCACTTCCCCCATCCGGCGCTATCCGGACCTCATCATCCATCGGCTCGTGAAGAGCCACGCGGGCGGCGCGCCGGTGACGAAAGAAGAGATGGCGGAGTTCGACCAGCTCGCCCTTCACGCGTCAGAGCGCGAAGTCGCCGCCGCGGACGCCGAGCGCGACAGCGTGAAGATGAAGCAGGTGGAATTCCTGGCCGGACACATCGGGGAAACGTTCGAGGGCGTGATTTCGGGCGTCAGCGACCGCGGGCTCTATGTCGAGCTCTCGGACACGCATGCCGATGGCATGATTCCCATGCGCATGGTCGGCGACGATTATTTCGAATACGACGAGAAGCACTACCAGCTCCTCGGCCGCCGCACGAAGAAAGCGATGCGGCTTGGCGACCCTATCAAGGTTAAGCTCATCGCCGCGCGGGTGATGCAGAAGGAGCTGGACTTCGTCCCTGCATAAGCCAGCAGAAAACGCGACCGGCATGCCGGTCGCGTTCATCTTCTCCTCCTCCGGTCCTTCGGACGCCAGTAGTCCTGGACCCGTTCCATGGGCAGGAATCCGAACAGCGCCGCCGCGTATGCGCTTCCGAGATCGAGCGCCCCTCCTTTCTCGATGTACTCCTTGAGCCCTTCTCGCGAGCCGAAGACGTGCGTGAGGTTGCGCATCAGCTCGGGAGAGGGAGAAAGGGAGTGGTGATCGAACGTTTCCGGCTCGAACGGCTTGCCGAACACGATCCGGTACGCCCGCCGGGCGCTAGCTCGTTTTCTGGACGATGCCGGACGGGCGTCGTAGAAGTACTGCCGATCGAGCCACTCCGTCAGATCGCCGAAATAATAGAACTTGTTCCGCGTGAAGAACGCCTTCACGAACCTGGCGTCTTTCTTGCTCCACTTT
>DATKNE010000061.1:0-2074 GCA_035541515.1 Minisyncoccota bacterium
TTCTATCCGGCGAGCCTCCTCAAGCTCCCCGTCGCCCTCTGGTACTTCAAGCAGGCGGAAGCGCAGCCCGGCTATCTGGATTCGGAAATCCAGTTCGAAGGCCCGAAGGGCACGAGCATCGTGCACTACCCGCCGCCGCAGTCGGTCCAAGCAGGCGAGACGTACTCGCTTCGCCAGCTCGTCGAGCTCATGCTCCAGGATTCCGATAACGACGCTACGACCATCCTCTCCCAGTACGCCGGCGGCAAGGACGTCATCAATTCGGTATACACCGACCTCGGCGTGGCCGACGTGGCCGATTTCCAGGACTACCAGATAGACCCGCAGACCTACGCGAGCTTCTTCGCCGTGCTCTACAGCGCGCATTACCTGAACCGCGCGGACTCGAACGACCTCCTCTCCATCCTCGCCGGGTCCGACTTCATGCAGGGACTTCGCGCCGGCGTGCCGCAGAGCGTCCCCATCGCCCACAAGTTCGGCGAATACACCGAGGACGGGTCGAGCACGACCCACGAGCTCCATGACTGCGGCATCGTGTACGCGCCCGGGAAACCCTACCTCCTGTGCGTCATGAGCCAGGGGCCGGACTTCGACGCGCTCGCCGCCTTCATCGCGACGGTCTCGAAGGACGTGTACGCGGCGATCACGGCGCCCTAGGGCGCGTGCTAGACTTTTTCCATTGAACCTAACTGATATTCGGCATGGCAATTCGCGTCGCAATTAACGGATTCGGGCGCATCGGCAGGGCGTTCGCCCGGCGCTCGCACGACCGGGGCATCGAGCTCGTGGCGGTGAACGACCTCGGCTCGCTCGAGAACCTCGCCTACCTCCTCAAGTACGACACCGTGTACGGCCGCGCTCCGTTCAGCGTCGAAGCCAAGGACGGCGCGCTCCTGATCGACGGCAAGGAGGTGAAGTTCCTGCAGGAGAAGGACCCGGCGGCGCTCCCGTGGAAGGACCTGAACATAGACGTCGTCATCGAATCGACCGGTTTCTACACCGACTACGAGAAGGCGCAGGCCCACATAGATGCGGGCGCGAAGCGCGTGGTGATTTCCGCGCCGAGCAAGAGCGAGTCGCCCTTGGGCGCGACGGTCTTGATGGGCGTGAACGAAGACCAGTTCGCGACCTGCAAGATAACCTCTAACGGCTCCTGCACCACGAACGCGTCCTCGCCCTTGATCGCCATCCTCGACGAGGCCATCGGCATCGAGAAGGCCGTGCTCACCACCACCCACGCATACACGGCGAGCCAGTCTATTGTCGACGGCCCGGCCAAGAAGGAGATGCGCGAAGGGCGCGCCGCCGCGCAGAACATCGTCCCGACCTCGACCGGCGCGGCTATTTCCGTGACGAAGGCGTACACGCCGCTTGCCGGCAAGTTCGACGGCGTGTCGCTCCGCGTGCCCGTGCCTGCCGGCTCGATGACGGACGTGACGTTCATCGCCAAGCGCCCGACGACCGCCGAAGAGGTGAATGACATCCTCCGCGCGGCGGCGAAGGACCCGCGCTGGGAGGGCGTCTTCTCCGCGACCGACGAAGAGCTCGTGTCGAGCGACATCGTGGGCGAGCCCTACGCGTCCATCGCCGACCTCACCATGACGCGCGTCGTGGACGGCAACCTCGTGAAAGCGCTCGCATGGTACGACAACGAGATGGGATACACCGAGGCGCTCGTGCGCCACACGCTCAAGGCCGCCAATGCCTAAGGTCTACTTCGCCGCCGACCATGCGGGCTTCGCCCTGAAGCAGGTGCTCGTCGAGCACGTGCGCCTCCTCGGCTACGACGTGGAGGACCTGGGCGCGACGGCGCTCGACCCGAACGACGATTATCCGGATTTCGTGACGCCCTGCGCCAAAAAGGTAGCCGCGGACCCGGGCTCCTTCGGCGTCATCATCGGCGGCAGCGGGCAAGGGGAGGCGATGGCGGCGAACCGCATCCCGGGCGCGCGCGCGGCGGTGTTCTACGGGAGCAAGCAGGTCACGGAGATGCTCGACATCGAAGGCGGGCACTCCGAGGACGGATTCGACGCGGTGCGGCTCCCGCGCCGGCACAACGACGCGAACATCCTTT
>DATKNE010000062.1:0-6386 GCA_035541515.1 Minisyncoccota bacterium
GAGGGCGGCATGAAGTATGCGCATCACCTCGAGACGGCGGTGAAGGCCGCGGCGCTCTTCCATAAGGATAAGGAGTACGTCGTGCGCGATGGCGAGATAATCATCGTTGACGAGTTCACGGGCAGGCTCCAGCCGGGGCGCAGGTGGTCGGAGGGCATCCACCAGGCGGTGGAGGCGAAGGAGGGCGTCGCCGTGAAGGCGGAGACGCGCACCTACGCGAGCGTGACGTTCCAGAACTTCTTCCGGATGTACCGCGTGCGCGCAGGCATGACCGGCACCGCGCTCTCTTCCGAGGAGGAGTTCTACACCGTCTACGGGCTCGAGGTCGTGGCGGTGCCGACGAACCGGCCGGTCGCGCGCAAGGACCATAACGACCTCATCTTCCAGACCGCCTCCGGCAAGTACCGCGCGGTCGCGCGCGAAGTGAAGGAGCGGCATGACAAGGGCCAGCCGGTCCTCGTGGGCACCGTCTCCATCGAAGACAACGAGATCGTGAGCCAATACCTTCATGACGCAGGCGTCCCGCACGAGGTGCTGAATGCGAAGAACCACGAGCGCGAAGGCGAGATCATCGCGGAAGCGGGCAAGGAGGGGAGAGTGACGGTCGCGACGAACCTCGCGGGCCGCGGCGTCGACATCAAGCTCGGCGGCGCGCTCGCGAGCGACGCGGAGCGCCAGGCGGTCATCGGGAAAGGCGGCCTCATGGTCGTCGGCACCGAGCGCCATGACGCGCGACGCATCGACAACCAGCTGCGCGGCCGCGCCGGCCGCCAGGGCGACCCCGGCGAGACGAGATTCTATGTATCGCTCGAAGACAAGCTCATGCGCGTCTTCGCCTCCGACACCTTGAAGCGGGTGATGGGCACGTTCGGCATCCCCGAAGACGAGCCGATCGAGAGCTCGATGATAACGAAATCCTTGGAGACCGCGCAGGGCCGCATCGAAGGCTTCAATTTCGACGCGCGCAAGCAGGTGCTGGCGTATGACGACGTCATGAACACGCAGCGGCTCGCCATCTATGCGCGCCGACGTGCCGCGCTCACGGGCACGGACGAGGAGATAGAGGCGCTCATCCGCGAGCTCATCTCCGGCAACGAGGCGGCGGAAGCGGCGTACGAGCCGAAGAAGGCCGAGCTCGGGGAGGCGTTTCTCCCGCAGGTGCGTCACATGCTCCTGCAGATCACCGACACCTTCTGGCTCGAGCATCTCGAGATCATGGAGTATCTGCGCCGCTCGGTATCGCTGCGCGCCTACGGCCAGCGCGACCCTCTGATCGAGTACCGCCGGGAAGGCCTCCAGCGGTTCCGTGCGCTCGAAGAGGCGATCAAGCGCACGTTCCAGGAAGCCTTGCCGCGGCTCGCGCCTGCGGTAGACGCCCGCATCCGTGCCGAGGAAGAACGCGTCCGCGCCCAGCTCGTCGCGGCAGGGAAAGAAGACTCAGCGGGCGCTCCGGCCGTGAAGGGGAACACGCCGGGACGCAACGACCTCGTCACCATCCGGAAAGGCGAAGAGACCCAGACTATCAAATACAAGAAAGCGGAATCCCTCTTGGCCGAGGGCTGGGAAATCATCCGGTAGCGCTTGGGTATTGCGAAATCCGTCGGGCTTTCTCGGCACGCCGAGAAAGCCCGACGCCGTTCACGAATCCGTGCTAGGGTAGCCGTAATGGCATTCGTAGATGAGGTAACTATCCGCGCGCAGGCGGGCAAGGGCGGCGACGGCGTCGTCCGCTGGCTCCATATCCGCGGGAAAGAGAAGGGCGGACCTTCGGGCGGGGACGGAGGCAAAGGCGGCGATATCATCCTCGAAGGCGTGCGCGACCTTGCTGTGCTCGCGACCTATCGGTATGAGAAGGATTTCAAGGCAGAAGGAGGGGAGAACGGCGGAGGCGATCTCATGACAGGAAGAGGCGGAGAGGCGCGCGTGCTCAAAGTCCCGGTCGGGACTGTCGCACGGACAGAGAGCGGCGAAGAATTCGAGATCACCCAAGAAGGCGAGCGAGTCACGGTCTTCCATGGAGGCGCCGGCGGCAGAGGCAATGCCACCTTCAAGAGCTCCACGAACCAGAATCCGTACGAACATACGCCGGGCAAGCCCGGAGAGGGAGGGGATATCCACCTTTCGCTGAAACTCATAGCCGATGCGGGACTCGTGGGCCTCCCGAATGCCGGGAAGTCCTCGCTCCTGAACGCCCTTACGCGCGCCAAATCGAAAGTCGGCGCGTACCCATTCACGACGCTCGAGCCGAACCTCGGGGACTTTTACGGACACATCATCGCGGACATTCCCGGCCTCATCGAAGGCGCCTCGGCTGGCAAAGGTCTCGGTACCAAATTCTTGAAGCACATAGAAAGGACAGGAATCCTGTTGCATCTCGTCTCGGCTGACCAAGAAGACCCTGCCGCGGCCTATAGGGAAGTGCGCGCCGAGCTCGAGAGCTTCGGGCACGGGCTTGCGCAGAAGCGGGAGCTCCTCATCCTGTCGAAAATCGACCTCATCCCGCCTGAAATGCGGGAAACGAGATCGAAGCTCCTGGCGCAGGCGTCCGGCGGGGAAGTGCTCCAGGTGTCAGCGCTCGAGCCCGACTCCCTCAAGCATTTCTCGGATTCTTTGGCGAAATTCCTTACCGGGGCCAAATAACCGGCTTGCGGATTTCGGCTCGAAGCCGCAAGCTAGTGGCAATGGCGTATCGCCCCACCATCGGTCTCGAGGTCCATGCGGAACTCGCGACCCGGACCAAGATGTTCTGCGACAGCGCGAATGATCCGGACGAGACCCGCCCGAACGCGAACGTCTGCCCGGTCTGCATGGCGCACCCCGGCACGCTTCCCGTCATCAACCGGCAGGCGGTAGAGCACGTGCTCAGGATCGGCGCGGCGATCGGCGGGACGATTGCGGACTACAGCGAATTCGACCGCAAGAGCTATTTCTATCCGGATATCCCGAAGGGCTACCAGATCAGCCAGTACGAGCACCCGCTCATACGGGGCGGCGAGCTCGCCGGCGTCGCGATCACGCGGGTGCATCTCGAGGAAGACACCGCGCGCTCGACGCACGAGAACGGCAAATCGCTCGTCGACTTCAATCGCGCCGGCGTGCCTCTCATGGAGCTCGTCACCGAGCCGGTCATCCACGACGCGGAGACCGCAGGACGCTTCGCGCGCGAGCTGCAGCTCCTCTTGCGCACCTTGGGCGCGGGCGAAGCGAATCTTGAGAAGGGGGAGATGCGCATCGAAGCGAACATCTCGGTCGCTAAGGAAGGCAGCACGGGTTCCCATCCCGTGCTGGGCACCAAAGTCGAAGTCAAGAACCTGAACTCGTTCCGCGCGGTCGAGCGCGCGATCGCGTTCGAGACGAAGCGTCAGGAGAAGCTCATCGAGAGCGGCGGCAAGGTGGTGCAGGAGACGCGCGGCTGGAACGAGGACACGCAGGAGACGTTCTCGCAGCGGCTGAAAGAGGGAAGCGCTGACTACCGGTATTTCCCGGAACCGGACCTCCCGAAACTGATCCTTTCTGAGATCCCGGAGTTCTCCGCCGACGCGCTCCGCGCTTCGCTCCCCGAGCTCCCGTGGCAGCGCCGCGCGCGCTATGCCGAGGCGTTCGGACTCAAGGCTCCTGATGCCGCGTACCTTTCGGGCACGCTCGAGCGAAGCGCGTTCTTCGACGCGGTCGCGACCGCGCTCAAGGAAGACCCGAAGCTCGTCGCGCTCGCGGCGAACTATATCCTCTCCGATCTTGCGGGGATATTCGCGAAAGGAGAAGGCGAACGCTTCGAGTCGATCGATGCCGCGGCGTTCGCGAAACTCATCCGGCTCATCGAGAACGGGAAGCTCTCCTCGCGAGGAGCGAAAGAGACGCTCGCCATCCTCGCCACTCTCGGCGGCGATCCGGAAGAGATCGCCGCATCCCGCGGCTTCATGCAAATCCATGACGAAGGGGTGCTTGCCGCGGCGGCGGAAGCGGTAATCAGCGCTGAAGAGAAGGCGGTGGCTGAATATCGGGCAGGCAAGGAGGCAGCGCTCCAGTACCTTGTCGGCAAGGCCATGAAGGAAAGCAAGGGCGCAGGGAACCCGGGTAAGCTCAGGGACATCCTAGTCGATAAGCTGAAGTAAGGACGTTCGACAAACAGCGGGGAAGCCGGTGCTTTTTTCGTTCGAATCCACAGATTTTTCAAGATACTCTTTAAAACGAGCCGAGATACAGCTATACTACTTGGCATGGATGAGATTCTTATCGAAGAGAAGAGATACGTATCGTCTAAACGAGCGGCTCAGATTACCGGATACGCGAAAGATTATGTCGGGCAGCTGTGCCGGGAAGGGCGCGTGCCGGCTCGTCTCGTAGGCCGGAGCTGGTATGTGCTCGAATCAGCGATCCAAGACCATCGATTCGGCAAGCCCGACGAAGAGAACACAGCCGTTTCCATAGACACTTCTGGAAGCGTCAAAGAGGAGTTTCCTCGCTATGAGGCAGTAGAAGCCCAGATTCTGCCCTCTATCAATCGTTTGGAAGATTCGGCTCCTATAGACGAGCCGAGGAGTTTCGTCGCTCCTGCAGCCGAACAGGGGCAGGAGACTACGGATGCATGGAAGAATTGGTTCGATGCATCGGTACTCGAGCCGATTCGGCGCGGGGAATCCAAAGAAAGCCCTGTGCTTACGCCGGAAGAGGAGATTCTAGAGGAAAAAGAGGTCGAAATCCCGATTCGCGCCATACACCACCCTGAGCTCAGGACAGTGCGGGAAGAGATGGGGGAGCCGATTCGAACGCAGACACAGGCATACTCGGCGCCTGAAAGCGAAGATATTGATGAACGTGTATCGAAGGATCAGACACGCTACCCGATAGGCTACCGGAGGGCGATTCAAGCGACTGGCGTGGTCTTTGCAGTACTTGCGGTCGCCATGGCCGTCTTGGGAAGCGGATATATAGATTCATATGCCGGCAGCCTCGGTCCCGCATCAGTTCTCGCTGGCATAACGCAGATAAAAAGATAGCTTAAATACTCAATATCCCATCTCGTATAGTCGAGATTAGATTCAAGAAATATCGAGGGCGAGCAGGACGACGGCTATCTAGCCGCCGTCCTGTTTTCGCATACGAGAGAAAACGCTCCAATTTCCATCTGATTACGATCAAAAAGGAAACAAAAGAGAAGAAAGAGGCATCGCAAAGGCTAAAAATGGCAATAGAGCTCGATAAGCTTCAATAAAGGAATGCAAGAGATTACAAATAGAGAACAATCTGCATCTTCGCACAATCTAATGATTTACATGTTTTGCGAAAACATAATGATCAGGACTAGACCTGCATAAAATAACTACGGCGTAAGATCGCGAGCGCGAATATGCTTCGAAACGTTGTAGATCGGGTGTAAAAATTCCTCGGTGAAGAAAAAAATCATACACATGCGAAAAATAAGATCGCAGATGCGAGACGAGCCGGCTTCGAGAATTTTCTTCGAATCTTATCCACACTGAAATCCTCGGAGAAGCCGAAAAAGCTAGGTATCATTTAGCTAATTCGGATATCCGACATGGATCCTCTCCTTGAAAAAAATCTGATCACGACGAAAGAGGCATCGGAGATTTCCGGCTATGCTCCCGATTATCTTTCGCGACTCGCGCGCGATGGAAAAATTTCCGCACGCCGCATCGGACGCTCATGGCTCATCGACAGCGCGTCGCTCGAAGCGTTCGTGCGCGGTCAGGACGATCGCAATACTGTTCGCGCGCGCGCGCTCGCACGCGCGCGCGAAGAGCAGTACCTCGCTCACCGCACGCTTTCGAGCCGGGCGAAGCGCGCGCTCGCGACGTCCGTTCCGACGCCGGTCCGCAGCCTTCAGAAAGCCTTGTTCCGCCCGCAGGCGTTCGCGCTCCTCGTGGCGCTCGCGGTCGTCGGAGCAGGGGCCGCGGCCGCGCAGGCGGACGCTATCCCGATGGCATTCAACCGGGCTGTCGCCGTGGCGGACGAGGCCGCGAACGGGTTTCATGAAGCTTTCGGGGACATCCCTGCGGGGATCGCCGCGCGCATAAGCGACGCGATGCTCTCGATGCGCGCGAGGAACGAGCGCGTCGCGGAACGATTCGAGCGCACGACTGACTTCCTCGCGCAGAATTCGCTCCCGTTCCCGACGCAAGCGACGCTCCGCATGCGCATCGAGCCGGACGCGAAGCCGGAGGCGACTCCTGCGCCGCGTCAGTTCGCGCCCGCGCCCGTGCGCAAACTGACGCTCGCGGATCTCCATGCGGCGTTCGAGACGGCGCGTTCGTTCGTGACGTCTCCGGAGCATGTCGGCGAGATGCTTGCCGGCGCATACGAGTCGCTCGGCGTTGCGTCGTATCGCGCCGAGCAAGCGGCGTTCGGAGCGTATCTCGCACTCGTGC
>DATKNE010000063.1:0-2578 GCA_035541515.1 Minisyncoccota bacterium
CTTCGGCGCGGATGAACTTGTCGCGGAAGTCCGTGTGGATAGCCGCGCCTGCGTCCGGCGCGGTCGCGCCGTTTACGACCGTCCATGCGCGCGTCTCCTTCTCGCCGGTGGTGAAGAACGAGATGAGACCGAGCGTCTCGTACGCGCCGCGGATGAGGCCGGCGAGCCCGTCGTCCTGCACGCCGAGCTCCTGGCGGAATCCCGCGCGGTCTTCGTCCGCCACGTCATTGAGTTCCCGTTCGGTGGCGGCGTCCACGTGCACGTATTTGCCGCCGAGCTCCTCGATGAGCGCGTAGCAACGTTCGGCACGTCCGTCGTTCGTCTCGTCGATGTTGTGCCCGCCGCTTTTCCTATTGAGCGCGTATAGGATCGGCTTCATGGTGAGCAGGTTCAACGGCTTCACGAGCGCGCGCTCATCCGCCGTGAGTCCGGCATGCAGGGCGAGCTTCCCGGATTCGAACGCCTGCTGAAGTTTCGTGAGCGCCGCGTCTTCCGCAGCCGCTTCCTTCACGCCCGCCTTGATGTCGCGCGCGAGCTTGTCGCGGCGCTTCGCCACTTGTTCGGCGTCGGCGAGCGCGAGCTCGAGGTTGATGACCTCGATGTCGCGCGCGGGCTCTACCTGACCTTCCACATGGTGCACGTCCGGGTCGTCGAAGAATCGCACCACTTCGAGGATGGCGTCGGATTCGCGGATGTTCGCGAGAAACTGGATGCCGAGGCCTTCGCCCTGCGCTGCGCCTTTGACAAGTCCCGCGATGTCCACGAATTCGATGGCCGCCGGAATGACTTTCTCGCTCTTCGAGAGCGCGGCAAGCCGGCCGAGCCGTTCGTCCGGCACGCCGACGACGCCCACTGAGGGGTCGATGGTGCAGAACGGATAATTCTCCGCCGGGACGCTCGCCTTCGTGAGTGCGTTGAAAAGCGTGGACTTCCCCACGTTCGGCAACCCGACGATTCCTATCTTGAGCATCCTCGAACCCTAGGATTATGCGCCCTTTTGCGCAAGGCGCGCGACGGCGCGGAACCATTTCGCCTTCGTCTGGTCGCTCGCGCGCTCGGACGGACCGAAGACGCTCGATTTCGCCCTGATGCCGGCGAAGCGCAGGATGCAGAGGTCGAGCTCGGTCGTCGCCGGGCCGTACATGAATCGGATGAGCCAGGGCGAGGTGTTCGCGCTCGTGATGATGCGCGCCGTCCTCCCCTTCATGAGCTTCTTCCAGGTGAGGCCGTGATCGGCGAAATTGAAGCAGAAGTGCGGGAGCCATGCGCGGTCGAAGAGGCCCTTGAGCATCGCCGGCATCGAATGCCACCAGGTCGGATAGACGATGACGATATGCTCGGCCCACCGCACGTTCTCCTGGAAATCGACGAGGTCGGGCTCGAGCTGCTGGATGGCCTTGTAGCCCTCGTGAAGGATGGGATCGAAATGCATGTCGCCCAGGTTCTGCCGGCGCACTTCGTGCCCCGACTGCTTCGCGTAATGCTCGTAGCAGTCAGCCAAGGCGCCCGAAAGCGTCGCCGGATCGGTGTGGCCGAGCAGGATGAAGATCTTCATGCGGACTTCTTCGCGCGAGCGATGATGAGGATGCGCGCGTAGCGCAAGAGCGCGTAGAGCACGGCGGTCGAGACCACATAGAGCGCAACGGAGGCGCCGAAGGAGAGCTGGGGAAACTGCCCGAGCGTGAGATACGCGAGGAACCACCACGCGGTGAACGCGGAAGCCGAACCGACCGCGAACGAGAGCCGCTTGCGGGAGAGCGCCCAGGTGACGGCCACAATGAGGAGCGAGAGCGAGATGAACGCCCAGTAGCTCGCGGTCAGCGCCGGCGCGACCGGAGACGCTACTTCGAACGCAAGGATGACGAGCCCGATGGAAGAGACGAGGAGGAGCGACATCCCGTAGCGGAGGCCGCGCGCGATGGACTTCAGGTGCGCGCGCTCCGCCGCATCGATGTTGCCGTCGCGGATGGCGCGCGCGTACTCGATCTCGCCCCATACTGCGGAAGCGGCGCCGCCGACGGCGCCGAGCGCCTGGCAGAAGATGAGGAGGCCGGCGAGAGCGTGCATAGCCTTATTGTCGCATGAGCGCGGAGAGCTCTGCGCGGTATTTCTTCATAACCTCCATCGCCGCTTTCATCTCGCTCTCCCCGCCCTTCTTCCGGCGCTCGATCTCCTCTCCTATCTTCTTCATGAGCTCGGGATCCTTCTCGACGAGGCCGAGCATCATGTCGCGCTGGGCTTCCGGCACGCCTTTCATCTTCCAGTTCGCGTATTTCTTCAGCAAGAAGCTCTGGATGGACATGGATGCATTATAGCCTCTCGTGTGGATTTATTGAATGGCATGTGGTATATCTCCTGTAGTCGAAAGCGCTGGAGAGCGGCGGAAGCGAGGTAAGCTTGGGTAGACACCCCAACGCGGAGAAGCAGAAACCGTTCGACAGCACCGCCCGGGTCGAAGGAGACGCAAGGTGTGGAAACGCTCGCGCCTCCCAGAGTCGGATTCACGGGAAGTACCTTCGCCTTCTCCCCGGGCGCCCTATCCTGTTCGCCACCTCACTTGGTGGCGAACTTCTTTTTA
>DATKNE010000064.1:0-3388 GCA_035541515.1 Minisyncoccota bacterium
TTCACCGCGACCGACATCGTCGGGATCTTCGCTTTGCCGTTGTAGAGGATGTCGTCGTCGAGCTCGCTCATCATGGAGGTCGTCTCGCGCACGGCAACGGGAGAGAAGACTTGCGTCTGTCCGCTCCAGTCCAGGGGGCGCACGAGGCCCGTATCGAGCTGGATGCCGGAGACCAGATGCGGCCGCACCATGCTCCCCCCGTTGGCCAAGGCGCCCAAGGCGCGGATCATCTGCACGGGCGTGACCGCGACGCCCTGGCCGAAGGACGCCGTGTCGTAGTTGACCTGCTCCTTCGTGGAGAGGTTCGAGAGGAGCGCGCCGCTCTCCGACGGGAGGTCGATGCCGGTCTTCTGCCCGAAGAGCTTCGTGAAGTACGCGCGGAATTTGTCCTGGCCGAGCTCGGTCGCCACCCACGAGGCGCCCACGTTGAGCGATTGCAGGATGATCTGCTTCATGGGGATGACGCCGCGCGCCTTGAGGTCCCAGTTGCAGATGTGCTCGGTGTTGACGGTGATGCAGCCGGTATCGTTATAGGTCGTTTCCGGTGTGATGACACCGGCGTCCAAGGCGGAAGTCATGGTAAGCGGCTTCATGATGGAGCCGAATTCATGGACGTGCTCGACCAAGGGGTCGCCGAGCACGGAGGGCTCGACCTGCGACAGGTCGTTCGGGTCGTATGCAGGCACGGCAGAAAGCGCATAAATGGCGCCGGTCTTGGGGTCCATGATGATTCCGCCGGAATCCCTGCTCGAGTACTGCGAATTCACCTTCGCGATGTCCTGGGTCAGCCGCGTCTCGACTTCCGGCTCGATGGTAGTGATGACGTTCCCTTCGCGCGCGTCTTTCGCGTTCACCAGGAGATTGCCGACGTTCGAGAAAAGCTCCGCGAAGAAGTTCTTGTAGAGCGAGTCGCCCGCGCGCGAGAGCGTCGTGTCGTACTGCGCTTCGAGCCCCGTCTGCCCGGCAAGCGTGTCGCCCGAGCCGAACGCGACGATGCCGATGGACTGCGCGGCGAGCGGCCCGCCCGGATAATCCCGCCAGCGCTCGCGGAGCACCTGGAGCCCGGAAACTTTTTTCGCGGCGAGCGCCTGTCCCTCCCCGTCCGAGAGATGGTGCGCGACCTCGATGTATACCTGGCCTTTCTTAGCCGCGTCCGCGAGGAACGTGGCGTGGTCGATGAGCGTCGCCGACGTAGAAGTGGAAGTGACGGCCGAGAGCGCCGCATACGCCGCCTCGGGATCGGAAAGCGTCTGCGGGTTGATGGCGACGAGGAAGCCGGTCGAGAGCGTGGCTGCGGAGATGAGCGTGCCGTCCTTGCGGGTGAAGTAGATCGAGCCGCGGTCAAATAGGCCGCTCCCGCCGGAAGAGAACTGCCGGTCGGCCTTCTGCGCGTAGTCCTGGCCGTGGACTATCTGCACGAAATACAGGCGGGTGAGAAGGAGGACCGACAGGAGCGCGAGGACCCCGAGAACGATGCGGATACGGGTCCTGAATTGCGCGCGCATACTGTCCAGCAGCGGATTAGCGCAAGGCGGTCGCTGGGGCGGAAGGTACGAAAATCTCGGTCTCGGGCTTCGCGTAACCGAGGGCCGCGTAATCGGAACCGGTCACGGACGCGACCGCGTTCAGGTAGTCGGCTTCGAGAGCCGAGACAGCCGCCTCGTCGGTGCGCTCCGACTGCGCGAAATCGATGGTGACGGCGGCGTAGCTCATGACGGTCGCGATGAGGCCGACGTAGCAGATGGCGAGCATGGCGACGAGCGCTACGCCGAGCCGCACGGGTGAGAATCGCAGGCGGTTATGCATAGGAAAGTACGGACGGCTCGACCGTGTCCGGGCATTTTTCCGAGAGCGCGCAGCGCACGAACACGCGCAGCTTCGCGCTCCGCGCGCGCCGGTTGCGGAGCACCTCCGCGCGCGCGGCGACGATCGGCTTCTTCGGCGTGAGCGAGCCGCGTCCCTGGTGCACCGCTTCGGTCAGCACGCCTTTCACGACGCGGTCCTCGATGGAATGGAACGAGATGACGGCAAGCCGGCCGCCCGGCGTGAGCGCGTCGAGTGCCGCGGCGAGCCCGTCGCGGAGCGCGTTCAGCTCGTCGTTCACCGCGATGCGGAGCGCCTGGAACGTCTTCGTCGCCGGATGGATCTTCCGGTCGTGGTACCAGGACGGCGTCCCTGCGGTGATCGCCGCGACGAGCCGGCCGGTCGTGAGGATACGCGACGAGCCGCGCGCGTCCACGATCGCGCGAGCGATAGGCCGCGCGAACCGCTCCTCGCCGTACGTGTAAATCAGGTCCGCGAGCGCGGACTCGGGGAGCGAGTTGACGAGCTCCGCGGCGGTAACGCCGCCCTCGCCGTACGCCATGAGGAGCGGCTCGTCTTCGCGGAACGAGAAGCCGCGCGGCGAGGCGATCTGATACCCGCTCCAGCCGAGGTCGAACAGCACCTTGTCGGCGTGCCCGATGCCGAGCCGCTCGAGGATGCGCGCGAGATTCCGGAAATTGTCGTTGATGAGGTGCGCGGTCGGCCGCTCAGCGCGCCGGTCCTCCGCATATGCCTCCCGCGCCCGCTCGACCGCCGCCGGATCGGCATCGATGCCGACGATGGTCCCTTCCGCGCCCAAGGCCGCAAGCAAGGCGCGGAAGTGCCCTGCCCCGCCAAGAGTGCCGTCCACCACGACTTCATCCGCGCGCACCGCGAGCGCTTCGAGCACCTCGTCCATGAGTACCGGCTCGTGCATCGCTTCCATGGCTATTTCCGCTCGCCGGCGGCCTCCGCGAGCGCCTCCGCGTCGCGCTCAATCGAGCGCGTGTACTTCTTCCACGCTTCCTCCTCCCAGATCTCGACCCGGTCCGCCACCCCGGCGACGACCGCCTTGGTCGCGAGGCCGGCGAACGATTTCAGGCTCTCGGGTATGAGGATGCGCCCGGCGGAGTCGACATCGCCTTCGTACGAGCCGGCCAGGAACAAACGCGCGAGGCCGCGCTCTGCCGCGCGGCCGGACGTGTTCGCGGCATAGCGCGCCGCTTCCTTCTCCCATGCTTTACGAGCGAATACGTAGAGACAGTGATCGAGGCCGCGCGTCACGACGACGGTGCGACCGAGCTCCTTCCGGAACTTGGACGGGAGCGAGATCCTGTTCTTGGAATCGAATGTGTGCTGGTACTCGCCGAGAAACATAGGTGGGCGGCCTTTCAAGCGGGAATCCGGCCACCACTCCGTATCCCACTTCTATAGCCGTAAGTGCAAGTATATGACACTTTGCCCCACTTCGAAAAATGGGGTTATCCCCACCCCTTTCGCGGGAGGTGCATATCCGGCTTGCGGAGGAAACTGATGAGCGTACGATGAAGGCACGGGAGATGCCCCGGAGTTCTTTCAGCCACCA
>DATKNE010000065.1:0-9343 GCA_035541515.1 Minisyncoccota bacterium
GTCGAGGGCGACCTGGACCGCGATGAGGAGCGCCGTGCCGCCAAGCACGAGGGTCGTGATGCCCGTGAGGCCCTGGATGACGGACGGCGCGACCGCGATAAGGCCGAGGAAGACGGCGCCGGGAAGCGTCACCCGATTGACCACCTGGCCGATGTACGTCTCCGTCTCGGCACCCGGACGGACGCCTGGCACGAACGCGCCGGACTTCTGGAGATTCTCCGCAACGCGATGCGGCTCGAACGTGACCGCCGTGTAGAAGTAGGTGAAGAGGACGACGAGCACGAAATAGACCGCGCCGTACTTCCACGGGTCCGCGAGGAATGCGCTGTACCAGAGCGATGCGCCGGACGCGAACGCTATGTGGAGCCCGGAGAGCAAGGACAGCGCCATCTGCGGGAGAAGGAGGAGCGAGAGCGCGAAAATGATGGGAATCACGCCAGCCTGCAGGAGGCGGATCGGGAGATAGGTCGCCGCGCCCTGGGAAAGGGCCGCGCCGCGGACGGCGCGCGCGTACGCGATCGGGATCGAGCGCTCGGCGTCCGAGACCACCACGACCGCGTAGGTCATGAGGAGCGCGAGGGCGACGAAGCCGAGGTATGCCGGGATGTTCGCCGCGGTCGACGCGAAGAGCGTCTGGCCGATGCCGCTCGGCACGCGCGCGAGGATGCCGGCGAAGATGATGAGGGACACGCCGTTGCCGATGCCGAACTCGGTGATGAGCTCGCCGAGCCACATGAGGAGCATCGAGCCGGCCGCGACGAGCGCGATGTTCGCGATGAGCCCGGCGGAACTCAGGTGCGCGATGACGCCCTGGCTCTCAAGGAGGAGCAGGAAGCCGATGGCCTGGAGGACGGCGATGGGGATGGTGAGGAGGCGCGACCAGCCGATGAAACGCGCGCGTCCCGCTTCTCCTTCCTCGAAGTACGCCTGCTTCACTTGCGGGAAGACCATCGTCGCGAGCTGCATGATGATGGAGGACGTGATGTACGGCCCCACCCCGAGCATGACTATCGAGAGGCGGGAGAGGCCGCCGCCCGAGAAGATATTCAAAAGGCCGAAGAACTGGTTGTTCGCGAAGAACGACGCGAGCGCGGCATGATCGACGCCCGGGATGGGGATCGAGGCAAGGAGGCGAAAAAGCGCGAGCGCGCCCGCGAGGAAGAGGATGCGATTGCGTATCTGCGTATCGCCGAAGGCAAGATTGAGCTTCCGGAAGAATGCGGAGATCATGAGAGGGTGGCGCCGGCCTTCGCGAGCGCGGTGCGCGCGCTCGCTGAGAGCGCGCACCGGGAGACGACGAGCGCCTTCGTCACTTCGCCCGTGCCGAGGATCTTCACCTGCGGCAGGCGGCCGCTCACCTTCCGGATGAGGCCTTTCTCAAAAAGGGTCGCCGGCGACACGGTCTCGCCTGCGGAGAAGCGCGCCTCGAGCGCGGCGAGGTTCACCGGAGCGTAGGCCGTCGCCGTGCGACGGACGGTGCGGGCGCGGTTCTTGCCGTGGCCGCGGAGCTTCGGCAGCTTCTTGATGATGTCGCGCATCTCCGGGCGGATCTTGTGGCCCGCGCGCGCGGTCTGGCCCTTGCCGCCGCGGCCGGACGTCTTGCCGCGCTTGCCGCCGCGACCGACCGGTTCCGGACGGCGCTTCTTGGTACGGGGAGCGAGAGTGTGGAGTTGCATAAAAGTTTATTTCGCGCGGAGCTGCTTCAAGGCCGCGACGGTCGCGCGCGCGATGGTGAGCTTGTTCTTCGTGCGCGAGTGGATCTTCGTGACCACGTCGGTCACGCCGCCGAGGTCGAGCACCGTGCGCATCGAGGAGCCGGCCACGAGGCCGCGGCCTTCGCTCGGCATGATCTCGACGACGGACGACGCGTACTTCGCGCGCACGTCGTGCGGGATGGAGCCGGACTTCGTGCGCGGGATGGTGAAGAGGTGCTTCTTCGCGTCGCGGGTCGCCTTCTCTATGGCGAGCGCGGTGTCGGCGCCCTTGCCGAGGCCCACCCCCACGCGGCCCTTCTTGTCGCCGATGACGACGACGAGGCTGAAATTGAAGCGGCGGCCGCCGGCCATGACGCGCGCCACGCGGCGGGCGTCTATCGTGACCTGGTCGAACTCGCCGCGCTCGCGCGGGGCGCGGCCGCGCGGAGAGCGGCCGGACGGGCGGCCGCCGCGGCCGCGGACGGAGGAGCGCGGCGCGTCAGCGCGCGGCGCCGCAGCCTCCGGAGCCGCGCTTTGCGCCGGCATGCCCTGCGCCTCGGTGGTCGTGTTTTCTTGAGTCGTTTCCATAGGTGTATTTAAAACGCGAGCCCGGCTTCGCGCGCCGCTTCCGCGAGCGCCTTGATCTGCCCGGCGTACGGATAGCCGCCGCGATCGAAGACGACCGAGCTCACCCCGAGCGCGGACGCTTTCTTCGCGAGCGCCTCGCCGATGGCCTTGGCCTGCGCGCCTTGCGACCCCTTGAACTCGCGCCCGTGCGCGGCGGCCAAGGTCTTCCCTGCCGCGTCATCGATGAGCTGCGCGGAAAGGAAGCGGTTGCTCTTGAAGACCGCGAGGCGCGGGCGCGCGGCCGTGCCCGCGACTTTCGCGCGGATGCGGATGCGGCGGCGGGTGCGGAGCGCGGATTTGGAAGCGGAAGCGTTCATAGGTTTAGACGGCCTTCTTGCCCTGCTTGCGGAGGATGACCTCGCCCTCGTAATGGATGCCCTTGCCGAGGTACGGCTCCGGCGGCTTCACGCCCCGGACATCCGCGGCGAACTGGCCGAGGATCTCCTTGTCGGAGGACGCGAGCGTGAGCGCGTTCTTCTCGAGGGTCGCCGCGACGCCCTCGGGGATCGCGAGTTCGACCGGGTGCGAGAAGCCGACCGTGAGCACGAGGGTCTTGCCCTTGAGCTCCATGCGGTAGCCGACGCCGTCGAGGATGAGCTTCTTCGTGTACGGCGTCTCGACGCCCTGCACCATGTTCTTCACGTGCGACGCGAACGTGCCGATGAGCGCCTTCGCGAGCTTCGAGGAATCCTTCGGCGTCACCTTGACGCCTTCCGGCTCGACCGTGATGGAGACCGACGGATGCACGCGCTTCGTGAGGGT
Source organism: Minisyncoccota bacterium (assembly GCA_035541515.1). Classification (GTDB taxonomy): domain Bacteria; phylum Patescibacteriota; class Minisyncoccia; order Phycocordibacterales; family Phycocordibacteraceae; genus C7867-001. Next base: position 3,084 of record DATKNE010000065.1, read on the forward strand.
CGCCTTCGCGCCTTTCACGGTAAGCACGCCGCTAGCGACCGATACTTCGGCCTTGCCAGTGGGGATGGGCTTTTTCGCGAGGAGTGACATAGCGATTACCAGACGAGGAACAGCTCTTCGCCGCCGATATTGTTCTTGCGCGCTTCCGCGTCCGAGAGGATGCCGGAAGACGTCGAGAGGATGCGCGCGCCCGTGCCGCCCTTGACCGAGTGCGCCGAACGCGCGTCCGCATAGAGGCGGCGGCCAGGCTTCGAGACGCGCTTCACGCCGCGGAGCTTCGGGGCGCCGGAGGCGTCCGCGGCGAGCCGGACGACGATCTCCTGCTTCGCGCCGGTCTTGGCCTTCGCCGAGACTTCCTCGAGGAAGCCGAGCTCTTTCAGCTTCTTCGCGATAGCCAAGAGATGCCCGGAGTAGGGAGCGGAAACCTCGCGACCGCCGGCCATGGCGGCGTTCTGGAGACGGATGATGAAATCGCCGACGCGGTCGCTTACCATGATGCTTTCTTTACGCCCGGGATCTTGCCCTGCCGCGCGAGCTCGCGGAACTGGATGCGGGAGAGGCCGAACGCGCGCATGTAGCCGCGGCGGCGGCCGGTGACCGCGCAGCGGTTCTTGAGACGAACCGGCGAGGAATCCCTCGGGAGCTTCTGGAGCGCTTCGAAATCGCCCGCGGCCTTGAGCGCCGCCCGCTTGGCAGCGTACTTCTTCACGAGCTTCGCTCGCTTGCGGTTTCGCGCCAATTGGGAGGTCTTTGCCATGCAAAAAATAAAGCTCCGAGGAGCGTGCGTGCAGATTATCAGCGTTTTACGCCCTCGTCAACGCGAAGCGGGAGGCCGATATGGCGGAAGAACGCCTCGGCCTCCGCCTTCGACTTGGCGCTCGTCACGATCGTGACCGCGATGCCGAAGACGTCCTTCACGTCCTCGTCGCCGGTCTCCGGGAAGATGGTGTGCTCGCGGATGCCGATCGTCATGTTGCCCATGTCGTCGATGGCGGCGGCCGAGAGCCCGCGGAAGTCGCGGGTGCGCGGCAGCGCGATGTGGATGAGCTTGTCGAGGAAGTCATACATGCGGGCGCCGCGCAAAGTCACCTGGAGCCCGACCGTGTCCCCTTCGCGCAGCTTGAACGACGCGATGGAGAGCCGCGCCTTGCGGAGCGCTGCCTTCTGGCCGGTGATCTTCGCGACGCGGTCCTCGATGAGCGCGATCTGCTTCGGGTCGCGCTTCTTGCCCACGCCGGTCGAGACGATGACCTTCTCTATGCGCGGCGACTGCATCGGGCTCGTGTAGCCGTACGCCTCCGAGAGGGCGAGGTACGCGGAATTCTGGCGGTCTTTGGTGATGCTCATATCTATTTCTCTATCTTGCGGACGTTCGACGCGTCGATCGGCATCGGGCGCTCGACGATGCGTCCGACTTCCCCGGCGCGTCCGCGCACGTGGCGCTTCGCCACCGCGACGCCCTCGATGAGGACTTTCCCGGTCGCGGGATACGCGCGGATGATGGTCCCCGACTTGCCCTTGTCCTTGCCGGTGAGGACGCTCACCTTGTCTCCTTTCTTTACGTGAAGCTTCATATGCAAAGGCTAGACGACCTCGGGCGCCAAGGCGGCGATGGAGTGCCAGCCGAGCTCGGAGAGCTCGCGCGGCACTGGGCCAAAGACGCGGTTCCCTTTCGGGCCCATCTCCTTGCCCTGCTTCTCGATGATGACGACCGCGTTCTCGTCGAAGCGGATGTGGGAGCCGTCCTTGCGGGCGAACGGCTTCGTCTGCCGCACGACGACCGCGCGGTAGATGTCCTTCTTCTTCGCGGCCTTGCGCGGCTCGGCCGTCTGCACCGAGAGCACGACCACGTCGCCGATGGAGGCGTAGCGGCGCTTAGAGCCTCCGGGCACCTTGAAGATCCGGCCGATCTTGGCGCCGGTGTTGTCCGCGATGACGACGATGGACTGGGGCTGCAACATACTATTTCTTTATGGCGAAGCGCTTCAGCTTGCTCAGCGGGCGGACCGCGACGATCGTGACCTTGTCGCCGCCCTGGGCGGTGTTGCCCGGGTCATGCGCGAGGTACTTCTTCGAGCGCACCGAGTACTTCTTGTACTTCGGGTGCTTCACGTAGCGGTCCACGCGGACGGTGGCCGTGTCTTTCATCGCCGTCTTGACGACGACGCCGGTGAAGGATTGGGGGCGGATAGCGTTGGATTCCATGGTTATTTTGCGAGTTCGCGAACGCGAGTCTCGGTGAGGACGCGGGCGATGGTCTTCCTGAGCTTCGCCTTCGCATCCGGGTCCTTGGCGCGCGCGCCGGCGGCGGCGAAACGCACGTCGTGGAGCGAGGCGCGCGTATCGGCGAGGAGCTTCGCGAGCTCCTGATCGGTCTTCTTCTGCATAGAGTCTTGTTTTGCCATAGGGGATGCGTATGCGCAACTAGCGGCGCTCGACGATAGTGACCTTCATGGGGAGCTTCATGCCCGCCTGGCGCAGGTGCGCTTTCGCGACCGCTTCCGGCACGCCGTCCATCTCGAAGAGGACGCGGCCCGGGCGCACCTCGAAGACGTAGTGCTTCGGGTCGCCCTTGCCGGAACCCATGCCCACCTCCGCCGGCTTCGCCGTGATAGGGCGGTCCGGGAAGACGCGGATCCAGAGCTTGCCGGTCTTCGCGGTCGCGCGGGTCAGCACCTTGCGGGCCGCTTCGATCTGGTTGCTCGTGAGCCGCGCCGCGGACGTGGCCTTGAGCGCGTACGTGCCGAACGCGACCGTGGTGCCGCGCGTGTCAGGCCGGGCGAGACGCTTCTCGCTCTTCCTTCCGGTCTGCCACTTGCGATGCTTCACTTTCTTGGGGAACAACATACGGAAATGATTACGCGGCGGCCGCTTTGACCTGCGCGCGCTTGTCCTGGTACACGTTGCCGCGGAAGATCCAGACCTTGATGCCGATGACGCCGTACGGGAGGTGCGCCTCCTCGTGCGCGAAGTCGATGTCCGCGCGGAAGGTCTGGAGCGGGATGCGCCCCTTCTTGATCTCCTCCTTGCGGCTCATGTCCGCGCCGCCGAGGCGGCCGGAGATGGCGATGCGCACGCCCTCGACCTCCCGCGCCGCGATGACCTTCTCGACGGTCGACTTCAGCACGCGGCGGAACGGCATGCGCTTCTCGAGGCCTTCCGCGACCATGTAGGCGACCGCGGCGGCATCGGTCTCCAGCTGGCGCACCTCGACGATGTCGAGCTTGAGCGCGCGGCGGTCGCCCGGAGCGGCCTTGCGCACCACGTCCGCGAGCTCCTTGCGGAGCTTCGTCGCGTTCTCGCCCGAGCGGCCGATGACGAGCCCCGGGCGGGCGGTCGACACCACGACGCGGAGCTCGGTCGCCGTGCGCTCGATCTCGATATCGGTCGTGTAGGTGCCGCGCAGGCGCGACTTCAGGAAGCGGCGGATCATCTCATCCGTGTGGATGTTCTCGCGGTAGCTCTTCTTGTCGGCCGCGAACCAGCGGCTCTTCCAGTCCCGGATGATGCCGAGACGATGTGCATACGGATGTACGGTGTGCGTCATACGAAAATTAGCCCAAGGTTACCTTGAGGCGGGACTTGCGGCGGCGGATCATGGAGGCGCGGCCGAAGGCGCGCGGCATGTACTTCTTGTTCATGCCGGCGTTCTCGACGATGAACGACTTCACCGTGAGCTCGTCCGGATTCTCGCCGTTCGCTTTCGCGTTCGCGGCCGCGCTCTCGATGAGCTTCTTCACCGGGAGCGCCGCGCGCTTCGGCAGGAACTCGAGCGCGGCGAGAGCCGCCGGGACCGACTTGCCCTTCACGAGGTTCGCCACGAGGCGCACCTTGCGCTCGGACTGGTTATGACTCTGGAGCGTAGCGCCTGCCATACCTTATTGCTTAGCGCCTGCGGCCGGAGCCGGGGCCTTCGCGGCCTTCGCGGAGGCGATTTCCGCCTCCTGCTTCTTCTGCTCCATCTCCTTCTGCATCTTGCCGCCGTGGCGGAGGAACTTCTTCGTCGGGGCGAATTCGCCGAGGCGGTGCCCGACCATCTCCTCGACCACGAGGACGTCCAGGTGCTGGCGGCCGTTATGGACGCCAAAGGTGAAGCCGATCATCTCGGGGCTTATCTGGCTCCGGCGCGCCCACGTCTTAATGACCCCGGCAGACGCCGGTTTCTTGCCGTCGAGCTTCTTGAGAAGCTTGACGTCCACGTAAGGCCCTTTCTTGAGGGAGCGCGCCATGATTAAAGCAATGAAAAGCCCGCGAAGCGGGATAGGGCAAATGTATAGGAGATTCAGCCCCCTGTCAACGAATGAGGCGGTTCTTGACCCATTTGGTACACTACCCCGTATGAAACGAGAACTTATCGCCGGAATCATCGTCGTGCTCATCCTCATCCTGGGCGTCTGGTACGTCGTGCTTCACCCCGCTCCGGCCGCCGCGCCGGGGCAGTCCGCCACCTCGACCGCGCAGGGCCTTCCCGCGCAAGGTCCCTACGCCGAATCGACGGACTACTACGCAATCGCGGCGAACTACCCCACCTCTACCCCGCTCCGGACCGAGGTGAGCGCTTCGGCGGACGACGCGGCTATCGCGCTCATGCGCGGCTGGGCCGCCGATACGATCGCGCAGTTCAAGGCGGACGGCGAGTACGCGTCCGTCACGCCGCAAGATGCGCAGATACGCTTCACGAACGGGCGCAAGGACTCGCTCCAGATAAATTATCTCATCGGGTCGTCCGAGCATACGCTCTCGTACATCTTCACGATAAACGCGGACACGGGCGGCGCGCACGGGAACACGTACTTCAAGACGTTCGTCTTCGATCGCACGAACGGGAATAATCTCGTGCTCGGCGACCTCTTCCAGCCCCGCACGGACTACCTCACGACGCTCTCCTCGATGAGCCGCGCGAAATTGCCGGACGTCATCGGGCAGTACGCCGACCCGACGTTCATCAAGGACGGCACGGAGCCGAAAGAAGAGGATTTCGCGAACTTCTTCTTCGACGGCGCGAACTTCGCCCTCCTCTTCCCTCCGTACCAGGTGGCTTCCTACGCCCAGGGACCTATCACGCTGCGCATCCCCGCCATCCAGCTGAAGAGCATCCTGAAGGCGCAGTATCCGTAGGGATGAACGGAGAAACCGCCGCCGGCAAAAGCCGGCGGCGGTTTTTCGTTTGGGCTATTGGGCTGAGCTCACGAGGAACGTCGCCGCGTTCATCGAAGCGGAGACGCTCTGCACCTTGACGTACACCTTGGCCCCGGCGCGCGCGGCATCCGCGAAGCCGCCGAGCACCGCGCCTGCGGCGCCGGAATACGCCGCCCCGGCGATTTGGAAGTTCGCGCTCGCGGCACCAGAAGCGTCCGTGCCCACCGACATGAGCATGATTTGCACTCCGCCGTCGCTCGCGCTCTGGCCGGCGCCGAGCGTGACCGGGGTCCCGGAATCCACGCCGTAGCCGAAGAGGTTCGTCGTATTCACCGTAAGCGTAGCCGTGCCGAGCAGGTTCGGTGTCGCAGACGCGCGGTCATAGAAAAGCACCGTGTAGGTCCCGTCCGGCACGCCGGTCAAGGTCGTCGTCCAATGATAGGAGGAAACCGCGAGCGGGTTCGTATACGCGACGTAGGAATGATTCGCGAGGATGACGTTCCAGTTGCGCTCCGTGCTGTACTGGTTCACGAGCGCGATGAAGAACGAGGTCGTGTTCACCGCCGCACCTGAGAGTGCGAACGCGTTGTTCACGCTCGTGACTGAAGTCTGGTCGACCGAGGCGGAAGCCGCGCCCGATTGCGCGGGCGCGGATGCCTTCTGCACCGTTATGGAGCACGCCGGAGAGAACGGCGCGACGCCCGTGCCGCCATAGCCGAGGGTGAAGACGTAATGGAGCGCGCTCGGCCCGGCGGTCCACTCCGACGTGCCCGAATCGCTCGCGAGCCAATAGCGCTTCGTGCCGTCATCGATACGCATGACCGGCGTCTCGATGTCCTGAGCCTTCCAGGTGACGGTGAAGTTCTGGCCCGCCTGCACTGCGGAGGCGGAGGCGGAAATCGTGCACGACGGCGTCGCCGCAGGCGTCGTGGTCGCAGAGGACGCTCCTGTGCCATGGAGCGCGGAGTCCACCTTGGCGAGGGTCGCCGCATCGACGCCGAACGACTGCAGGACGGCGAGAACCGCCGATATCTGCGAGGCGGTGAGCGCCGCCGAAGCGACGGACGGGACGAAGAGAGCCGCGAACGCGAGGACGGCGCCGGCACGAATGAGCGTTTTCA
>DATKNE010000066.1:0-9774 GCA_035541515.1 Minisyncoccota bacterium
CAAGACGAAGACCGTGACGGTGCTCTATTTCTATAGCAACGCGGGCGATTGCGCCGACTGCGCGAAGGCCGGCAACGCCCTCTCATACCTCCACGACGCCTACCCGAATCTGCGCATCTATTCGTTCGACTATCACCTCGGCCTCGGCGCCTTGGATACGCTCAAGTCACAGCTGAAGCTCACCGGCTCGCTGCCGGCGTTCGTCATAAACGGCAAGACGTACTACGGCTTCACCTCGCTCGACGACCTAAAGAAGGAATTCCCGAAAGGAGCCCTCGCGACGACCACCCCGGGTTCGTGAGCCGCTTCCGCGCGAATGACGAAAGGAAATCCGCCCCCTCGCACGGGCGGATTTCCTTTCGAGAAGCGGCTCGCCCCGAGAGAGCCGGGGGTGAGATTCGAACTCACGACCTGCTGTTTACAAAACAGCTGCTCTAACCAACTGAGCTACCCCGGCTTTAGCGCACGTCGGGCATCTCGGGGCGTGTAGCCTCGAGGTGCCCTTTGAAGTCCGAAAGGGTCCTGACGAATTCGCGCGAGGTCTCCCGCGGCGCAAGCCGCTCGGAGGCGCGGCGCGTCCGGAGATTGCGGACGAGCCGCGTGAGCCCGCGCTCGACGGCACGCACGGCAATGAGCGAGACGTGGGCGATGTCGTGGCTCGCCTTGTGGAGGAGCCGGAGCGATTCCTCGCGCAGGAACGCGGCGAAATCGACGTGCGAGAACAGGAAGGCGGCATGCTCGACCCTGCGGTCGAACGCGTCGCGCGCGCGCGCGAAGACGCGCGCGCCGCGGCGGCGCTCGTAGGCCGTCAGCGCGAGGAACCCCGCGCACAGCACGAGCGAGGCGGCGACGGCGTACAGGTAGTACATGGCTCTAGCGTGCCGAGAGGCGCGAGAAGCCGCTCACGATGACGCGCTCGCCGAACTTCTGCGACGCTTCGTTCAGGAGGTCCTGCACGGTCTTCGCCTCGTCCTTGATGTACGGCTGGCTGAGGAGCACCTTGTCCTGGAAATAGCTCTTGAGCTTCCCGTCGAGGATCTTCTCTTTCATGTCGGCCGGCTTCCCTTCGACCTCTTTCTCGAAGACCGCGAGAGCGGCTGCCTTCTCATCTGCCGCGATATCGTCCATCGAGGAGTACTTCGGATCGGTAGCCGCCACTTGCATGGCGAGCTCACGGGCGAGCGCGACGAATTCGGGATTCTTCGCGACGAAGTCGGTCTCGCTCGAGAGGAGGACCATCGCGCCGATGGAGCCCTCGTGCGTGTACGCGCCGACGGCGCCAGCGCCGATAACGCGGTCCGCCTTCTTGCCGGCCGCGTCCGCGGAGCGCTTTCTCAGGATGACTTCGGCCTGGGCGAGGTCGCCGTTCGCTTCCTCCAAGGCCTTCTTGCACTGCATGACGGAAACGCCGGTCTTCTCGCGCAATTGCTTGATGATGTCGGTGGTCAGTTCCATAGGAAAACGTGCAGGGTATGCAAATTATATCACGCGGGCGCGCGGCGCTTACGCGGCGCGGCCCTTCTCGAACGCGGAAGCGAGCTCGGAAAGTATGAGGCGCACCGTCTCGCGCGACGCGTCGTTCGCGACGATGGGATACGCCGCGTCATGCACGTCGCAGTCGGAGCTCATGATGGCGATGATGGGGATGCCCGCGTCGCGCGCTTCCTTGACCGCGTGCTTCTCGTGCTTCGTGTCGACGACAAGGAGCGCGTCCGGGCGCTTCGCGAGGCTCGTGATGCCGTCGAGCCGCTCGGTAAGGCGCGTCTTCTCGCGGTCCAAGAGCACGAGCTCGAGCTTCGTGTGCTGCTTCGCGAGCGCTCCGGAAGCCGACTTCTCGGTGAGCTCCGCGAGGCGGTCGACGCGCTTCTTGATTTCCGTCCAGTTAGAGATGGTGCCGCCGAGCCAGCGGGTCGCGACGTACGGCGCGCCGACGGACTCCGCGGCCTGCTTCACCAAGGAGGCGACTTCCGTCTTGCCGCCGACAAACAGGACCGTCTTGCCTTCCTTCGCGAGCGCGGAGAGGGCGCTTTTCGCCGCATCTATCTGCGCCGCGGTCTGCGCGAGGTCGATTATCTCCTGCCGGCCCTTCGCGCCGACGAGGAACGCCTTCATGGACGGGTGGCGCCGGCTCTTCACCTGCGCGAAATGCGCCCCCGCGTCGAAGAGGCGCTTCACTTCCTGCGTGTCAGTCCCAGCTATCATTGGTGCGGCTACTCTACCTAAAATCGCCAAAAGGCGCAACTCCGGCCGTCATTCCGCGTCCTCCGCCGCACCGATGCCTCCCCCGGCCGCGGCCGCCTTGAGCGCCTCGATGATGGGGTCTATGCCCCCTGCCATCACCTTCGGCAGGTTGTGCCAGCTCTCCTTCAGCCGATGGTCGGTCACGCGGTCCTGGAGGTAGTTGTAGGTGCGGATCTTCTCGGAACGGTCTCCGGTTCCGATCTGCTCCTTGCGCTCGGCGGCATGCTCGCGCGCCTCCTTCTCCTCCTGCAATTGCTCGAGCTTCGCGGAGAGTATCTGCATCGCCTTCTCGCGGTTGGCGAGCTGGCTCCGCTCGCTCGAGGAGCGCACGTCGATGCCGGTCGGCTTGTGGATGAGCCGCACCGCCGTCTCGACCTTGTTGACGTTCTGGCCGCCTGCCCCGCCGCTTCTCGAGAATTCCATCTCGATGTCGGCCGGGTTTATCTGCATCTTCGACTTCTGGCGTATGGGAAGCACGGCGATGGAAGCCGTCGAGGTGTGGATGCGGCCGGATTTCTCGGTCGCGGGAACCCGCTGGACGCGGTGGACGCCGGTCTCGTACCGGAGCGCGTCGTAGGCGTCCGCGCCGTTGATCTCTATCGTGAGATCGTCGATGACGCGCGTCTTCCACCGGCGCGCCTCGGCGTACTTGAGATACATCTGCTCGAGGTCGTGCGCGAAGATGCCCGCCTCGTCGCCGCCTGCGCCCGCGCGCAGCTCCATCACCATCGAGACCGGCTTCGCTTCCTCTTCCTTCTCCTTCGCCATGATGCGCTCGATGTCCGCGAGGATGTCCGCCTGGCGCGCCTTCACCCGCGCCTCGTCCTCTTTCGCCATGCGCATGAGCTCGGCGTCCTCTCCTGCCGCGGCGACAGCGTCAGCCGCCTCCGCTTCGAGGCGTTCGTATTCCTCCGCGAGGTACGCGGTGGCGAAGTTCTTCTTGAATTCGGGAGAATACTCCATGCTCATTACTTTAGCAGAGCAGACCGTCCGATTTTCCGGGCTCTCGGAGCGCGGTGGCGCGAGAGTGAGGCGCGTTTTCAGCGGAAAACGACGCCGTACCGGAAAATCGGACGGCCTGCGGAGCTCTCTACTTCTTCTTAGCGGCGCGCTGCTTGAAGCGCTCGACGCGGCCCGTCTTGTCGAGCATGCGGTCCTCGCCCGTGTAGAACGGATGCGATTTGCTCGAGATCTCGACGAGCACCTTCGGGTACTCCTTGCCCTCGAATTTCGTCGTCTCGGTCGAGTGGATGGTCGAGCCGATGAGGAACTTCTCGCCCGAGGCGAGGTCTTCAAAGACCACTTGGCGGTAGTCCGCCGGATGGATGTCTTTCTTCATGTGCCGCGATGCTACCACGGGCATCGCGGTTTTCAAAGTCCTCTAGGACCCGCCGAGGATGTCTATCTCGTCCTGGAAGTCGGACGCGAAACTCATGACCGAGTCGCCGTAGAAGGAGAAGGCGGGATTCCGGTAGGCGCTCCCGGCGAAGTACTTCAGGGCGGCGGTGCGCTCGGCGGAGGGGGTCTGCGAGCCCGCGCCGAGGTCGGCCATGTAGAGCGCGACTGCGGTGAACGCGTCGAGATTGTCCCACGGGTTCGCCTGCTTGCCCGGATGCCCGGCGAGTTTCGCGATGCGCGTCGCGTACAGGTTCCAGGTGGAGGCAATGAACTGCGCCGGCCCCATCGCTCCGCCGTAGCCGCTCGACTGCGGGCAGGACACCGGCATCGAGGCCCAGTCGAACCCGAGCGAAGCGGTGAGCGAGGTGAACGGGTCCACGTCGCGGTTCGGCGCCATGACGCGCGCGAAGAACGTGCCGGTATTCTTACCTTTGCCGTTGCCCTTGTTCGGCGAATTGGTGAGGAGGCACTGGCCCACGTTCGCGCCGAGGTTCGTCTCCTGCCGCAGGATGCCGAGGATGAAGGCGGGACGGACACCGGTTGCGGCGCCCGCCTGCTTCGCGAGCGTGATGGCGGTCGGCAGCGGTATCTGCCCGCCGCCGCCGGCTAGGGAGAAGAGCTCCGCGCGTATCTGCCCCGCCGTCTTCTGGTTCGCGGCGATGAGCTTCTGGAAGTTCGCCTCGACGCCCTTCGTCTGGTTGAGGAGCTGCTGCTTGTCGGCCTCCTGACCCTGGAGCTGCTGCTTCGCGAGCTGGGAGACGTTCTTCAGGTCCTGCTGCTCGGCGAGCCGGGCCTCGAGCGTCTCCTTCTCCGCCTCGGTCGAGGAGCTCGTCTGCCGTATCTGGTCGAACGAATCGGCGAGCGAGCTCTTTATCGAGACGAACGCGTCGAGATCGCTGAAGAAGCCCGAGACGTCCTCGGAGCCGAGCGCGACCGAGACGACCGAGTAGCTGTCGAGCACCTGCGTCTGCCGCATGATCTGCGCCAAGGACTCCTTCTCCGCCGAAAGCTGGGCGGACAAGGACGAGAGCGTGACGTTGTGGGCGCCGATGTCGTCGGAGAGCTGCGCGATGGCGACGTTGATGGCCTGTATCTGGAGCTGGGTCTTCTTTATCTCCGCGTTGAAGGAATCTATCTGGCTCTGGAGCGTCTTGTGCTGGCTCTGCGCGATGTCGAGCACGTTCTGCTGCTGCGCGATCTGCGCCTCGATCTGATTCAGCTCGTTCTGGAGCTCCTGCTGGCGGTTCGCGACCGCGTTCGCATCCTGCGCGAGCGCGGTCGCTGGGACGAGGAGCGCGGAAAGTATCGAAAGGACCGCGAACGTTTCTCGCATAACCCGCCCAGTATAGCAGACATGAAAGGCGCGGCCGCCCCTCGGGGCGGCCGCGCCTGTCCTGCGGTATCGAGATTATTCCGCGACCTTCGCTTCGCCGGCCGCCTCTCCTTCTGCGGCGGCTTCGCCTTCCTTCTTCTCGCCTTCGACTTCGATCGAGGAGAGGTCCGCGGGCGCGACCTCTTCCTTCTCCTCGACGACTTCCTGCACGAGCGCCACGACCTCGTCGCCGTCGACATTCAGCGTGACGCCGTCCGGAAGGGCGAGGTCTTTCGCGTGTATCTGGTCGCCGATCGCGGCGAGCTTCGAGAGGTCGACCTTGATGTCATGCGGGAGCTTCATGGGGTCGGCCTCGACCTCGAGCTCGTGCATGACCTTCACGAGGTTCGCGCCTTCGGCGACCGCCGGGGACTCGCCTACGAAATCCAAGGGGAGCGCGATCTCCACCTTCTCGCCCTTGGTGATGGCATAGAAATCCACATGCCGCGGCGTGTGCGTGACCGGGTCGAGGTCGACGTCATGGATGAGGGTCGGGACTTCCTCTCCGAGGCCGGTGAGCGAGACGATGGTCGACTCGCCCGCCTCCTTGAGGACCTTCTCGAAGACGCGCTCGTTGACGGTAATGGAAGTCGCGGAGCGCTTCCCGCCGTAGACGACCGCCGGGATGGAGCCGGCACGGCGAACCGCGGCGGCCTTCGGGCCGCCGTCCGCGCGCTTCTCTACCGGGAGCGTTATCATGCCGCTCCACTATGCCCCAGCCGCACGCTTTTCGCAAGCGGCTACGGGCACGCCGCGTAGTCCGGAGTCCCGTTCGTGAACCAGCAGCTCGAATCCGTCGGAGGCGACGGCAGGGGCGGCATGCACCACCGGCCATCCCTCTCATCCCAGCGCATGACGGTGAACTGGGTCGTGTTGGTGCCGCGGCAGTAGCGGTACCCGTTGCCTGCCACGTTCCCGTACGTCGGGTCGTACGGGATAGCGCTCAGGTACGTCGGGACGATGTCATCCTGCAGGACGGAGAGGCAGGTGGTGTTATTGCATCCGAAGAGATTCCCGCCGGTCGGCGGAGCGGTGCCGTTGTGGTCGAGCGTATAGATCGTGACGGCTTGGATGACCGCGTGCATGTCCGCGGCGCGTTCCGCGTCCCGGGCGCGCAAGCGCGCGGTCGAGAGCGACGAGAGCACGATTGCCGAGAGGAGCCCGATGATGGCGACGACGACGAGGAGCTCGATGAGCGTGAAGCCGCGGCGCGACAGAGCGTACGCCATGGCTAGGTCGCTCCGTACGGCGTCGGGAGAGGCACGGGGGCGTTCGAGCGGGAATCCGCGCGCCACCACAGGAAGACGGTCGCGAGGACCGCCACCACGGTGATGACGAGGAGCGCTTTCTGCGCGCCCGCATTGTCCTTGGCGAGGCCGAGCGAGATCACGAGCCGCGCCACCGCCGACGGCACGGAGCGCGCTACCGGCCGGGGGCCGAGCTGGGGTTCGTCGAACTGAACCTCGTCCATATCATCCACCATACCTTCATTGTTCGAGACGGCAATCCGCCGTTATCCACACCAGACGCGCGTCTTACGCGCGGCTCGCCTCAGAAACGGCTTTGAGCCGCTTCATGAAGACAGCCCGCGCCTCCAGCACGTTCTCTTCCTTGCCTTTCCAGATCGCGAGCGCTTCTTCCTGGAGCGCGCGCGCATAGCTGAAGGTCAGGGGCCAGGGCGCACTCGCTTCCCTCGCCCGGCGCGAGATGGCCGCGAGATTCTTCGTCGCCTCATCCGGCGTCTGTCCACCCGAGAGGAAGACGATGCCCGCCACCTGCTTCGGCACGCTCTCCATGAGCGCGGCGACGGTGTCTTCCGCGATCTCTTCCGGCGTATCAGCGCGGCCGCTTCCCGAACCCGAGAGCGCCATCGCCGTCTTTATGATGAGCCCGGACGGGTCGACCGCATGCTCCTCCAACGTCGAGAAGAGGACGCCCATCGTCTCCTTGATGACTGCCTTGGCTCTCTGCCGGCTGTGCGCGCCGTCCAAGAGGACCTCCGGCTCGAGTATCGGCACGAGTTCCGCCGCCTGCACGTCCTTCGCATAGCTTGCGAGCCGCTTCGCGTTCTCGTGGAGCGCTTGCGGGGTCGGGAGCCGGTCGCCGTCGATCTTCACGACCGCCCGCCACTTGGTGAAAAGCGCGCCCTGCTTCTTATACTCGGCGAGGCGCTCGGGAAGGCCGATGAGCCCGTTCGTGATGAATTCGTCGGGGCTCGAGGGGAACGGCTCCGTCCCCTCGTCCACCTTCACGCCGGGCGCGATGCCGCGCTCGGACAGGGAGTCCGGGAAGAGCTCGCCGTCGCCGCCTTTCTGCGCGAGCGTCTCCGTGAAGAGGATGACGCCCGAGAGGAACTCCTCCGCGCCCGGCGCGCCGAGGAAGAGCTCGCGATACTTGCGGCGCGCGTCTTCGCCCGCGGCGATGCCGTATTCCGCGAGGCGTTTCGTCGCCGTGTGCACGCTCTCGTCCGCCGCCAGGAGGCCCTTGCCGGCGGCGAAGAGCGCTTTCGCGATATCGGCAAGGTCCGTCATTGAGGAAATCGTAGCATGCTACACTCGCTCCTATATGGATTTCGTAGCAATCGGGGATACGACCGTCGACGAGTTCATCCGTCTGAAGGAAGCGGAGGTGCACTGCGCCATCGACCGTGCCGAGTGCACGATCTCGATGAACTGGGGCGACAAGATCCCCTACGAGTTCTCCGAGCGCGTGGCGGGCGTGGGCAACGCCGCCAACGCGGCGGTTTCCGCCGCCCGGCTCGGGCTCTCGGCCGGGCTCGTCTCGAACGTGGGCGGCGATGACTACGGCACGGTCATACTGGAGAGCTTCAAGAAGGAGGGCGTCGACGCCCGCTATGTCCGCACGAACGAGGGCATGCCGACCAACCACGACTACGTCCTGTGGTTCGAAGCCGAGCGCACCATCCTCGTGAAGCACGAGGAGTACCCGTATGCGGTTCCCGCGGACTTCGAGGCGCCGCGGTGGATATACCTCTCTTCCGGAGGCCGTTCGAAAGAATTCCATCTCGCGGTCGCGACGTGGTGCGCAGAGCACCCGCAGACGAAGCTCGCCTTCCAGCCGAGCACGTTCGAGATGTCGTTAGGCACCGAAGCGCTCGCGCCCTTGTACGCCGCCACGGAGCTCGTCGCCTGCAACAAGGAGGAAGCGGAGCGCATCCTCGGCCTCGGCCCGTCCGACATGAAGGAGCTCCTCGCGAAGTTGCTCGCGCTCGGTCCCAAGATAGCGCTCATCACCGACGGGCCCAACGGCGCTTACATTTCCGACGGCGCGGAGTCGTATTTCATCCCGATGTATCCGGACCCGAAGCCGCCCTACGAACGGACCGGCGCCGGGGACGCGTGCACCTCGACCGTCGTCGTCGCGCTCGCCCTCGGCAAGACGCTCGCCGAGGCCCTCGCCTGGGGGCCGGTGAACTCGATGTCGGTCGTGCAGTCCATCGGCGCGCAGAAAGGGCTCCTCTCCCGCGAGAAGCTCGAGGCGTACCTCGCGGACGCGCCGGCCGAGTACCGCGTCCAGCCGCTCTAGCGGCTCATTTGAGCGGAGCGGATTGCTCCAGCTCGTTGTACTTCGCCACCCCGCTCCCGTAGGTGACCGCGGTCGTGTCCGAATAGGCGACGCGGATGATGGTGAGCGCGGCTCCCGCTCCGAAGATGGTGACGATGAGTACCGCGAAGTAGGAATTTATCCTGAACGTGAGGGACATGGCGGCTTTTTATGAATCTTTGACGAGCTTCCGCGCGGCGTCGGCGATAGACGCGGCGTCGAGGCCGTAGTGCGCGAGGAGCTCATCCGCGTCTCCCGACTGCCCGAACCGGTCCGGTATCCCGAGCCGCTCGACTCTCACGGGGTAGCTGCGCGAGAGTAATTCCGCGACGGCGCTGCCGAACCCGCCCGCCGCCTGGTGCTCTTCGACGGTGATGACGCGCCCCGCGGCTTTCGCTGCCTCGAGTATCGCGGCTTCGTCCAAGGGCTTCACGGTCGGCACATGCAGGACGATGCTCGGTATCCCCTCGTCCGACAGCGCCTTCGCGGCGACGAGCGCGGTATAGCTCACCTGGCCGGTGCCGATGAACGCGACTTTCGGCGCTTCCTCGCGCCAGAGCATGAGCGCCTTCCCTATCTCAAACGGCGTCTCGGGAGTGGTGAAGAGCGCGGTATTTGCGCGGCCGAACCGGAGGTAGACGGGGCCGGCGTGCTTTGCCGCCGCGACGACCGCCTTGCGCGCTTCCTCCGCGTCGCCGGGATTGAGCACGAGCAAGTTCGGGAGCATGCGCATCATGCCGAGGTCTTCGAGCATCTGGTGCGTAGCGCCGTCGGGCCCCACTGATACGCCGGCGTGCATGCCGCAGACTTTCACGTTCGCCTGGTTGAGCGCGATGGTCGTGCGGATCTGCTCGTAATTCCTTCCGGGGTTGAATGCCGCGTAGCTCGCGGTGAACGGCACCTTTCCCGCTTCCGCCATGCCGGCCGCGACCGTCGCCATGTTCTGCTCGGCGACGCCCATCTCGACGAACCGGTCCGGGAATTCCTTCTCGAACACCTCGGCGCGCGTGGATTCCTTGAGGTCGGCGCACAGGACGACGACGTTCCCGTCCGCCTTTCCCGCTTCGACGGCGCCCGCGCCGAATCCGTCGCGGGTGGATTTCTTCTCGATGTCCTCGGCGAACACCTTCGCGGAGAGCTTCGCGTCCGGGTCAAGCATATTCGTTCGGGACCTTCCCTTTCATGGAGCGCAGGTCTTT
>DATKNE010000067.1:0-3215 GCA_035541515.1 Minisyncoccota bacterium
GCGCGAAAATTTCACGCGCGCATCGCATCGAATGCGATGACTTCGCGCGTAAGCGCGATCCCCGTCGCATCATGCACGCGCGAAGCGATCTCGTTCGCGAGCGCATCCACGTCCGCGAACGTCGCGCCCGCCTCCGTCGCGAGCACTAGGGGCTGAGCCGGCCACACGAATGCCTTCCCGCTCCGCGCATCCCGCACGTCCATGACGCCGTGGCGGTGGTCGAGGAGCCACGCGATCGGCACCTTGGTACCGCCTTCGGGCATCGGGAAGAGTGGCATCCCGGGGAACCGCGCGGCGAGCGCCTGCGCCCCCCGCTCCGGGAGCACCGGATTGAGGAAGAACGAGCCGGCGGTGCCGTAGCGGGAGAGGTCCGGGAATTTCCCGGCGCGGATAGCGAGCACTGCGGCACGCACCTGCGCGAGCGCCGGGTCCGGCGCATCCGAAAACCGCTCCGCGAGGTCGCGGTAGGAGAGGTTCGGGCGCGGCTCTCGCGCGAGCGCGAACGTCGCGCGCATGAGGAGGTAGCGGCCGGGCTCGCGCTTGAATAAACTCGTCCGGTAGCCGAACGCGCACTCTTCCTTCGCGAACGTGCGCAAGGTGCCGGCGCGCGTGTCGAATGCTTCCGCCGAAACGAGCGCATCAGAGAGCACCGCGCCGTACGCGCCGACGTTCTGCACGACGGCGCCGCCGACCGTGCCCGGGATGCCGGACAGGTTCTCGACGCCCCAGAGACCCCGTTCGACGGCATGCGCGACGAGCGCGTCCCAGGAAGCGCCGGCTTCGGCGGTCGCGAGCATCCCCGAGCCGCGTGCGGCGAACGTGATGCCCGCAGGAAGGAAACGCACGACGACGGCGCGGACGCCGTCGTCAGGGATGAGCACGTTGCTTCCGCCGCCGAGGATCGCGAGCGGGAGCGCGCGGCGGGCGGACTCCTCGCATGCCGCGCGCACGTCAGCTTCGTTCTCCGCTTCTAGATATACGTCGGCGGGACCGCCGATGCGGAAGGTGGTGAGGGGCGCGAGCGGCGCACCCTCGCGGATGGTCATCGCGGCGCGGCGCCGCTCTGTATCTGCGAGATGGCGGCTTGCCCCGCATCCTTCGTCTGCGGATATTTCGCCATCGCGGCCTCGATGACCGCTATCGCCTCCGCATTACGCCCGGCGACGTAGTACGCGGACGCGAGCCCGAAGAGCTCGTTCGGCCCGGCCGAGGGCGCCGACGCGCGGAGCGTCCAGAGATTGATGAGCTTGGTCCAGAGCTTCGCGCGGAAGTAGGCCACGGCGAGGATGTCGTTGTCGACGTTCGTAGTGCCGTAGGCGCTCGTGAGGACCTGGTCCCCGGTCGCGACATCGCCCGCGGCATAGTCGCCCGCGGCCGCGTAGGCGGCGAGGTCCGGGAATTGCGGCCCGAGCGCGTAGGCCTTGTCGAAGTCGGCTTTCGCGTCGGCAGGATCGTTCAGGTCCCACTCGGTGACGCCCGCCTCTATCCAGATGGTCTCCTTCTTCGGCGAGAGCGCCGCCGCCGCGAGTATCTCCTTGAGCGCATCCTGCGCGTCGCCCGCCGTGCGGTACGCGAGCGCGAGCTCGAGGTGGCCGCGAGCGTCCTTCGGATAGGACGCGACTTGCTTCCTCATCTCGGTTACCGCCATGGTCACGGCCTCTTGCTTCTGCGCATCGGGCGCGGAGGAGTCCTGGACGATAGTGGACGCGAGCGAGACGATCTGCTCGCGCACTTCCTGCTCGGCGAATATCGGGTGGGTCGTGAGGTCGGTGAAGAGCGCGAGGCTCTGGGTGTAGTCGCCGCGGAGCGAGATGGCCTGCACCAGCTTCGCGGCGCCGGTCATGCCGGACACGTTCACGAACCACACGCAGGCGATTCCCGCGACCGCCGCGACCGGAAGCGCGAACGTCGCTCCCTGAGCGCTCGACAGCTCAGGAGCTTCTTCGAAACGCCGGATGGGGCGCGCGACTTGCGAATCGATGAGCGCGAGGATGGCGAAGAAGTACACGTACGAATACAGGTTGTCGAACACGAAGAGGTTGTGGCAGGCGTAGCCCGCGAGCGCGGCCGTGAGCGCGATGCGCTCGGCGCGCGAGAGCTCGGAACTCTTCCAGAGGAGCCATACCGCGGTCGCGAAGAGCGATAGGTAGAGGAGGAACGCAGGCAAGCCGCCTGCCTCGAGCCAGTCTATGAACGCGTTATGCGCGCGGTCGAACCACGCTTCCTGCGTGTACAGGGACGGATTGTAATACTGGTTGAAGACGTAGTTGAAGCCCTCCTGGCCCCAGCCGGTCACCGGCCGTTCGAGGAACCCCTGCCATGCCATCCCCCAGATGGTGAAGCGCACTTCGCCTTGAGAGAGCGAGATGCTCGCGATGCGCTGGAGCACGTGATTGTCCTGCACGAGCGCCGAGCTGCGCGCAAGGTAGAAGCTGCCGGCGAGCACGACAATGAGGATGACGCCGCCGGTCGCGTATTGTCGCGCGCGCTTCCCTGCCGTGAGCGCGGTAAGAAGCGCGGCCAGGAGCAGTCCGCCAACGAGGCCGAGCACCGTGCCGCGCGTCTCGGTGAAGAATACGAGCACGGCTTCGACTACCGCGAACGCGAGGAGGAGCCACTTGAGCCATGCGCGCTTCTCGGTCAGCGCGAGCCAGCCGGCGAGGAACGTATTGAAGAGGAGGTAGATGGCGAGGTATGCGGAATTGCCGAAGGAGGAATCGATGCGGGTCGAGCCCTGGTGTATCGGGAGGGAGCCGGCGAGCTGCAAGAGGGCGTGGATGGAGACGAGCACCGCGACGCCGAGCGAGGTGAGGAACCAGAGGCGCCACTTCTTCTCCACCCGTAGCACGCTGCTTGCCGCGAAGAAGAAGCCGAGGAGATGCACGAGGAGCACCCAGCCTTCCATGCGTTCGAAGTTGCTCCAGAACGCCTTCACCGCGTTCACCGCGAACGCGTCCGCGACGAGCATCCAGAGCACGAACGCGAGGACGGCCGCGCCGGCCCACGAGAAGCGCGGCCGATACGCCGTATCCAGGAGCGCGAGCACGGCCCATGCCGCGACCGCTATCTCGACCAGGATGCGGAAGTAGAAGGCCTTGCCCGTGATGAACGGGAAGAAGAACGAGCTCGAGACGAGGAGCGGCGTGAGCGGGATGAGGAACAGGGCGGCAAGCGCGGTCCACCGCGCGATCTGCTTCGCCACATCATCGCTCCCC
>DATKNE010000068.1:0-3593 GCA_035541515.1 Minisyncoccota bacterium
ATCGACTGGATGTCGGTCTTGAGGGTCGAGGTCGCGTCGTCTCCGGAAATCTGCGCGGAGAGGGCGTTCATGGCGCTTATCTGCGCGTCTATCGAGCCCTCGAGCGCCGTCTGGTCGCTCGCGCTTATGTGCTTCATGCCCGCGACGCGCGTCTTCAGCTTGGTGAGGTTGTCGATGCGGCGGGTAATCTCCTGGTCCGCCCGGTCCTTCGCGTCGGCGAGGCGGGCGTTCAGCTTGTCTGCGCGGTTCTGCTGGTTCTGCGCGCGCACCGTGCTCGAAGCGTGAGCTCCGATAGTGCCGCCGCCCGCCGATGCCGAAGCGTCGGCGCTGCCTGAGGCCGAGACGTCCTGAGCGAGCGCCACGAACGGCGCCGCAAGGAGCGCCGCGCCGGCGAGGACTGCGAACTTGGTCGTTGTAGTCATGGAAGGATTCTGTTAGAGCGAAGACTGCTGGACCTGCTGGTCGTTCAACCCCGAGTCGACGCTCGCGTCGTCGGAATTGAATCCGCTCATCTGCGAGTCGATGGAATTAAGGTCTGAATTCACCGCCGGGTCGCTCGAGCCCGAAGCCGAAGCCGAAGCGCCGGACGCGCTCGAAGGATTCGTCGGCTGTTGCGCGCCCGCCGGCTTCGCTGAGCTGTCCGTGCTCGTGGCGAGCGTGCCGACATCCGGGACGCTCGGCGCATAGTGCGCGCTCCAGTACCATCCGCCCGCGGCAAGCACGAGAATCACGAGGATGCCGCCTCCCCACGCGAACGTCTTTCCCATTGCCATAGGTGAGTATTAGTTTCGATTAAGCATCGGATGCTTGCTCAGAAGTATACGGCGCTTCTCCCCGCCCGCGCGTCCCGGAAGGTGGAAAACGGCGCGCGAGCGCGCATACGCACCGAATCTGCTACACTGGCCGGACGCTCATGGATTCCTCCATTCACCCCGGGCGAGCGCGCACCTCAGGCGCGTAAGAGCCGGCAAGCGCCTATGCCTCCCATCCCCGAAGAAGGGCCGCTGTTCTCGCTCGTCGAGCGCTTGCCGGACCCGCTCTTCCTCGGCCCCCTCCTCCTCGCGTGGCCCTACTTCGCGCTCCGCTACGGCGGGATAGGCGTGAGCGCGTGCGCGAACCCCGGCATAAAGAACGGCGGCTGGTGCAACGAATCGAAAGAGGAGACGCTCGCGATACTCGGGCCGTACGGGAAAGGGTTCGTCGCGGCGCATGCGACGCTCGAGGTGACGGGAGCCGAGGACGATCTCGCGCGCGCCGAGGAAGCCCGCGAGCGCGCCGGGCTCTCCTACCCCATCGTCGCGAAGCCCGACGTGGGCCGGAACGGTCGCGGCGTGAAGATCCTGCATTCTTCGCCGGAGCTCGCCGCCTACCTGAAGCGGTTCCCGCGCGGCCAGCGCCTCATGCTCCAGCGCTACATCGAGGACGAAGGCGAGGCGGGCGTGTTCTATGCGCGGCTTCCCGGCGAGGCGCGCGGGCGCATCACCTCGCTCACGCTGAAATACTTCCCGCACGTCACAGGTGACGGCCGCGCGAGCCTCCGCGAGCTCATCCTGCGGGACCCGCGCGCGAGCCGCATCGCCGAAGTGTACCTGCGCCGTCACTCGCCCGAGGAGCTCGCGCGCATACCCTCCGAAGGAGAGCGCGTCCGCCTCGTCTCGGTCGGCAATTACGTGCGCGGATCCGTGTTCGTCGACGGCGCGCCGCATGTGAGCGAGGCGATGACGGACGCGTTCGACCGTATCGTCCGCGAAGCCGACGGCTTCCATTTCGGCCGCTTCGATGTGCGCTTCCGCGACCTCGAGGACCTCAAGGCGGGCAGAAATTTCCATATCATCGAGCTGAACGGCGCAGGCAGCCAGCCGACGCACCTCTTCGACCGGCGCATGACGCTCTTCGGCGCGTACCGGACGACGCTTGCGCACTGGAACCTCTCGTTCCGCATCGGCGCCGCGAACCGCACCCAAGGCGCGCGCAAGCTCGGCGCGCTCGAATTGTGGCGCGAGTTCCGCAAAGAGCTCAAGCTCCTCTCGGCTCAGCCGGACGAGGAATAGTCCTTGCTTGCGAGCACTATCCTCCGGCGGACGCCGTGCTCATGGGCGGCGAGGCTCATGAGGAGGATGTCGAAGATGGCGAGCGCCGCGAGGAACCAGTTGTGGGTCCCGATAGCCCGATACGCCTCGTACGCTGCGAAGACGCCGAGCGCGCCGATGAACGTCTGGTACGCGTACTTCTTCTTCGCGAAGATGCCGTACACCAGGATTATCTTCACGACGCCGTGCACGAACAGGTAGATCGCGACGAGGTAGTGCGTGTGCACCGCGAACGCGTGCCCGGCTTCCCGCAGCCAGCTCGCGATGGGGTCCTCCGGGTCCTGGGCGAGCTCGCCTCCGGTCGCGAACTCGACGACGCGCAGGACGAGCATCGGCGGGACGAATAGTATGAGGAGCGCGCCGACGGCTTCCAGAGCGCCATCGATCGCCTTGACGACGAGGCCTATGTCGAACAGCCGGAGGAGACTGCGCTCGCGATTCATCAAGCGCATCCTAGCACGCGGCTACTTCCTGCCTACCTCGCTCGCGAGCGCGCTGAGCGCTTTCGCGAGCAGTTCCTTGGTCTTGTCGTTCACGATGGCGCCGGATTCGTCGAAAAGCTCCTTCGCCGGGCCGAGGTAGAGCTCGGGCTGGCCGATAACGCGCGCTTCGAGGTACAGGAACACGTCGCGCAGGTGGCTTTGCGCGACCGCGGTCCCGATCTTCCCGCTCGAGACGCCCGAGAGGAGGAGCGGCTTGCCAGCGAACGCGTTCGTGCCATACGGGCGGCTCACCCAGTCGATGGCGTTCTTGAGGACGCCCGGCATCGAGCGATTGTATTCCGGCGTCGCGATGATGATGCCGTCGGCGGCGAGGATGCGGTCCTTCAGCGCCTGCGCCGCCGCCGGATAGCCGCTCGTCTCCTGGTCCGCGTCGAAGAGCGGGAGGTCGCCGATTTCCGCTATCTCCAGCTTCATGCCGGAGGGCGCGAGCGCCGCGAGCGCCCTCACGAGCTTGGAGTTGAACGAGTCTTTCCGGAGGCTGCCTGAGATGGCGAGTATGGTCATGGTCGCGATAATGAATGGCTATGCATCAGGGATAGCACGCGCGGGAACGCCCTCCGGCTGTGGATAGCGGATCGGCGCGCAGATGAACGCCGGATTAGCGGAGGGTCTCTTTCCACCGCTCATACAAGGTCGCGGTCGCGCGCAGGTCGCCGGCGTTGTACTTGGCGATCTCGAGGTACTTCCCCGCCTTATACATAGGAGCCACTTCGTCCCCGGCCCCGCCTTCCTTCGGGCTCTCGATGCCAAGCGCGCGGCAGAAGAGGTGTATCGACGGCTTCTTATGCCACGCGCCATAGAAGGTCAGCTGATCCTGCAGGTCGATGTGCTTCGCGCCCCGCTGCTGGTAGAGGTAGCGGCCTTCGAGGAGATCGCGGGTGGGGCGGATGCCGTGCACCATGGAGCGGAGCGCGAGGAACGGCGCGTCGAACCCGCGTCCGTTGAAGGTGACGAATTCCTTGTAGCTCTTCGCCCCTTCCCAGAAGCTCTCGAGCATCTC
>DATKNE010000069.1:0-2693 GCA_035541515.1 Minisyncoccota bacterium
TTCGTGAGGCCGACGCCGTCCTCGCCGACCGAGTACATGTCGTACTGCGTGATGAGCTTGCCGGTGCCTTTGGGGTCGGGCTGTATCGGCGCCCACTCGATCAAGGGCGAGGGCGCGATGACCACGCCTGCCGCATGCACGCCGACGTGCCGCACGCACCCCTCGATGCGCTTCGCGACGTCGAGTATCTCGTGCGCGTCCTCGTCCTCGTCGTAGAGCGACTTCAGGTCCGGCTCCATCTCGAACGCGCGGTCGATGGTCATGGGGAAGCCCTGGGAGCCCATCGGGATGAGCTTCGCGATGCGGTCGCCGGTCGCGTAGCTGTGGCCCAAGGCGCGCGCGACGTCGCGTACCGCGGCCCGCGCCATCATGGTGCCGAAGGTGCCTATCTGCGCCACATGGTCGTGGCCGTACACCGCGCGCGCATACTCGATGACCTCGTCGCGGCGATTGTCGGCGAAGTCCATGTCGATGTCGGGGGCGGACGGGCGCTCGGGGTTGAGGAAGCGCTCGAACGGTATCTTGTATTCCAAAGGGTCGATCTTGGTGATCTGCAGGAGATACGTCGTCATCGAGCCCGCGACCGAGCCGCGGATGTTCGTGTAGATGTCTTTCTCGCGCGCGAACCGGATGAGGTCTTCCACCACGAGGAAGTACGAGGCATAGCCCTTGAACTTGATGATGCCGAGCTCGTACTCGAGCCGCTCCATGATGTCGGCCCTTCCTTCGAGCCCGCGGACCTTGATGCCTTGCATGCAGAGCTCGCGCAGGACCTCGTCCGCCGATTTGCCCTTCGGGAGCTTGAAGTCGGGGAAGACGAACTTGCCGAGAGTGAGCTCGACGTTGCATCGGTCGGCGATCTTCCTCGAGTTCTCGACCGCTTCCGGCATATCCTTGAAAAGCTTCAGCGCCTCTTTCTCGCTGATGAACGAGAAATCCTCGTCCTCGTTTCTGCCGCGGCCGCCTTGCTGGATGCGGCGCATGACCTCGGTCGCCTCGCGGTCGCCTGGGGCGAGATAGTACACGTCGTGCTGGGCGACGAGCGGCACGCCGGCGTTCTTGCCGAGCGCGATGACCTGCTTCATGAGCGCCTCGTGCCCCTCCACCTTCGGATGGCGCGTTATCTCGAGGTAGAGGTGCTCCGGGCCGAATATCGAAGCGAATTCCGCGAGCGCGGCCGCGGCGCCGTCCTTGTCTCCGGCGCGCAGGTGCTGGGACACCGCGCTCGCGAAAGAGGGGAGGATGGCGATGATGCCGGCGGCATGCTCGCGCAAGAGGTCCTTGTCCACGCGCGGCCGCTCATGGAATCCTTCGAGCCATGATTTGGTGACGAGCGCGAGGAGGTTCTTGTAGCCCTCGTTCGTCTCCGCGAGTAGCACGATGCGCGAGCGCTTCTCGTCGAGCGAGGGATCCTTGTCGAAGCGCGTGCGCGGAGCGACGTATGCGTCGATGCCGATGATGGGCTTCACCTCGGCCTTCTTCGCCGCCTGATAGAACTCGATGGCTCCGTGGAGGTTGCCCGCGTCGGTGAGCGCGAGCGCGTCCATCCCCTCCTTCTTCGCTTTCTCGACGAGCTCATCCACTTTCGGCAACGCCTGCAGGAAGGTGTAGTGGCTGTGCGTATGGAGGTGGATGAACTTCGACGCCATATACGGGAAGTATACTAGCGGCATGCGATTCACGCTCGGCGTCGATGAGGCGGGAAGGGGCCCCTTGGCCGGACCGGTTGCCGTCGGGGTCGTGAGCGTGCCGGAGGGGTTCGACGTGGCGAAGGAATTCCCGGGCGTGAAGGACTCCAAGAAGCTCTCGGAAAAGAAGCGTGAAGCGCTCTTCGCGGCTCTTGAGGCCCGAGCTGCGGCGGGGGAGGTGCGCTTCGCGGTCGAGTTCGAGACCGCCGGCACCATAGACTCGGACGGCATCGCGGTCGTCATCCGCCGCGCAGTCTCGCGCGCGGTGAACGCGCTCGCGCCGGATGCGAGCCTGGTCGAGGTGCTCCTCGACGGCTCGCTTTCGGCTCCCGTCGAGTACCGCCAACAGACCATCATAGGAGGGGACGAGCGCGTGCCGCTCATCTCGCTCGCCTCGATTGCGGCCAAGGTCTCGCGCGACCGGCTCATGCTCCGCTACCACGACGAATTCCCGCACTACGGATTCGCCGCGCACAAGGGCTACGGCACCGAGCTCCACTACGCCGCGCTCGAGGAGTACGGCCTTTGCGCAATCCACCGCCGGAGCTTCATCCATATTGACCGAGGGCGGAATACGGCGTAGAATAAACACTTCGTGCGTACTCCGCTGGGAGACAGGCGCACGGGAAACCAGGGCAAAAAGACCGGAAAGAGGCTTTGAAATGAGTATAGAAACAACTGCGTCACGTCACGCCCCCGTCCAACCACGCCGGGGAATTACGGACCATAAGCGCGACGAGACCTTGCGCCGCAAGGGCGAGGGTCTGTGTGAAGACGGCTTCGCGTGCTGCGTGCTTTCGGGCGGTATCGCGTGCATCCATGCCGGCCCGGTGATCGGCAGCGTCGGCGCGGACGGCGACAAGTCCTCCCTGAAGATCCGTTGCAGTTGCGGACCAGGGAAGGTCATCGAACGTTCCGCTCTCGAAGCGAGAAGAGACTGTGCCAGTCCGGTACGGGCAAAATAGCTCCTTCGCTACACTCATCGAACCGCCTGCGGCTTGTCTG
>DATKNE010000070.1:0-9215 GCA_035541515.1 Minisyncoccota bacterium
TCTTCCGGCTCCATCACGCTCCTCGTACTCGTCTTCGGCGCCATCTTCTTCACCGTGCTCGCCGCGCTCTCGGGCTTCATACTCGCGCAGAACCGCGCGCAGGACGCGACGCGCGCGAGGAGCGAGGCATTCTCGGTCGCCGAGGCGGGGCTCGAATACTACCGGTGGTTCCTCTCTCACAACCCGGGCGATACCCAGAACGGGACCGGCGGGCCGGGGCCGTACTCCTCGAGCTTCTTCGACCCGGAGACCGGCACCGCCGGCACGTACACGCTCAGCATCACGGGCCACACTTCCTGCGGCGTCGTGCAGTCCATCGACGTGCAGAGCGTCGGCACTCCCTCGGACGCGTCGAGCACCTCGGTGACGCTCGTCGCCCGTTACGCGGCGCCGTCGGTGGCGGCGTACTCCTACATCGTCAACTCGAGCGTGTGGGCGGGTTCCGACCGCGTCATCAGCGGCCCCTACCACAGCAACGGGGGCATCCGCATGGACGGCACGGCGAATGCGCCGGTGTCGAGCTCGCTGACGACCTGGGACTGCACCTCGAACTTCGGCTGTTCTCCGGAGCAGCGGACCGCGCACGGCGTCGTCGGCACAGGCGCGAACCAGAACCTCTGGCAGTACCCGACGCCGCAAGTCGACTTCGCCGGGATCGCCGCCGACTTCTCGTCCTTGAAGACCGCGGCGCAGTCGAGCGGCATCTACCTGCCGCGCTACAGCACGAGCAGCGGGAGGAACGCGAACCCCAATCTCGGCTACCACCTCATCTTCAACGGCAACGGCACCGTCACGATAAAGCGGGTCACGGCGGTCTACACGCTCGCGAACGTCCAGCCCGTCGACGGGGAAGCGAGCTCGGAGAACGATTACACGCGCATCAAGACCGAATCGACGTACGAGACGCTCCCCGTGCCGAGCCAGTGCGGGCTCATATTCATCGAGGACAACGCGTGGCTCGAGGGGACCGTGCCGGCAAAAGTCACCGTGGTCGCCGCGAATGTCACCACGCCCGGCATAAGCCCGGACATCGTGCTCACGAACAATCTCCAGTACGCGGCTACCGACGGGACGGACGGCCTCACGGTCATCGGCGCGCACGACATCCTCATCGCTCCGGATTCGCCGCAGAACATGACGCTCAACGGCGTCTTCATCGCGCAAGGCGGCGCGTTCGGGCGCAACTACTACTACAACCCGAGCGGCGGCTGTAACGGGACGTACGAGCCGCGCGGCACCCTCACCATCCTCGGCACGACCGTCTCGAACCTGCGGACCGGGACCGCCTGGGAGAACGGCTGCCCCGGAGGCCTGAACGCCGGGTACCGCACGCGTATCGACGCGTTCGACCGCGCGCTCTCGACCGACCCGCCGCCCTTCACGCCGGTGACTTCGACGCAGTGGCAATTCGTGGATTGGCGGCAAAAGTAGAGGCTCCGGCGCCGGGTGCTACTATGGTGCCATGCTCGTAATCGCGAACTGGAAAGCGTATGTCGGGGAACTCTCCCGGGCGAAAGCGCTTCTCGCGAGCGCGAAACGGCTCTCCTCCCGGACGAGGACGCGTATCGTGCTCGCGCCGCCTGCCCCCTTGCTCGGCACCCTTTCCGCGGGCAACAAGAGCAAGGTGGCGTTCGCCGCGCAAGACGTCTCCGCGGACACCGGCGGCGCGCATACCGGAGAGGCGACGGCGGCCGCCTATGCCGCAGCCGGCGCTTCCTATGCGATCCTCGGCCATTCGGAGCGCCGCGCGCTCGGCGACACCGATGCCGTCGTCGCGCAGAAACTCGCTCATGCGCTCGCGCAGGGCCTCGTCCCCGTGCTGTGCGTGGGGGAGCGCGAGCGGGACCGCGAAGGCCGGTACCTCTCGCTCGTCCGCGAACAGCTGACGTCCGCGCTTACGCCGCTCCAGATGAAGGAGCGGAGCCAGGTCATCGTCGCGTACGAGCCTGTCTGGGCGATCGGGAAGACGGCGGCCGACGCGCTCAATCCGAACGACCTTGCCGAGATGACGCTCTATATCCATAAGGTGCTCGCCGAACTCCTTCCGGGAAAGAGCTCGGCGCGGACGCCCGTGCTCTATGGCGGCTCGGTCGAAGCGGAGAATGCCCGCGCGCTCGCAGGCGCGTCCGGCATCGACGGGTTCCTCGTCGGCCACGCCTCCGCGGATCCCGATTCGTTCGCCCGCCTCGTGAAAGACCTGTCGTGACATGCGTTCCGTCCGCGATATCAAGGAGCTCCGGAACATCCCGGTCATCGTCCGCGCCGCGCTGAACGTCCCCGTGGAGAACGGCGTCGTCGTGAACGACTACCGGCTCCGCCGCGCGCTCCCGACCATCCAGTTCCTCTTGGAGGGCGGGGCGCGCGTCGTCCTTATCAGCCATATGGGCGAGGCCGGCACCGAGACCTTGGAACCGGTCGCGAATGCGCTCGACTCCTACCTGGGGAACGTCTCCTTCTGCGCGACGACTATCGGGGTAGAGGCGCGCGCCGCCGTCCGCGCGCTCCCCGCGGGATCCGTGCTCGTCATGGAGAACCTGCGGCGCAACGCCGGGGAAGTGGGGAACGACCGTGCGTTCGCGCAGGAGCTCGCGGCGCTCGGCGACATCTTCGTGCAGGATTCGTTCGACACGTGCCACCGGAAGCACGCGTCCATCGTCACGCTCCCGACCCTCCTGCCGTCCTACGCGGGACTCGTCGTCGAGGAAGAGGTGATGGCGCTCTCGGGAGCGCTCACGCCGAAGCACCCCGGCCTCGCGGTCGTGGGCGGCGCGAAGTTCAGCACCAAGGAAGCCGTGCTCACGACGCTCCTGAAGACCTACGACCACGTCTTCGTGGGCGGCGCGCTCGCGAGCGATTTCCTCAAGGCCGGAGGCCATGAGGTCGGCGCTTCCCTCACGTCCGCGACCGATTCCGCGGGGGTGCGGGAGCTCCTCGGGAATCCGAAGCTCGTGCTCCCGGTCGACGCGCTCGTCGTGCCGAAAGATTCGGTCGACGCGCTCGACGCGCGCGAGCGCGCGCATGTCGTCTCGATCGACCAGATAGGGAAGGATGATTTCATACTCGACCACGGGCCCGGCACGCTCGCGCTCATTTCGGAGCTCGCCCAGAAATCGAGATCGATCATGTGGAACGGCCCGTTGGGCCTCTACGAGAAAGGGTTCGTGGACACTACCGACGGGTTCGCGCGCGCGGTGGCGGCAAGCGACGCGCACTCGGTCGTGGGCGGCGGCGACACGGTCGCATCCATCCAGAACCTCGGGCTCATGACGCGATTCTCGTTCGTCTCGACGGGCGGCGGCGCGATGCTCGAATTCCTCGCGCGCGGGTCGCTACCCGGCATCGACGCGATCGAGCACGGCTACGGGAGCGACTGACGCAGTTTCTGCGCGTTCTCCTCGAACGCCTTCTTCTCCCCGTGCGCGCCCTCGCCCGGGAAGACCCACACGTGCGCGTGCGGCACCTCGTCCCCGATTATCTTCGCTATGATCCATTCGGTTCCGAACGCCTTCTGCTCGGCTTTCGCGATCTTCTGCACGAGCTCGAAATACCTGCCGATCTGCGGCACGTCCCACACCCAGCGATAGTGCCGCTTCGGTATCACCTGGGCATGGCCGGGCGCTTGCGGGCTGATATCGAGGAAGGCGAGGAAGTCCTCGTCCTCGTACACCTTGTAGGAAGGGATCTCGCCTTTGACTATCCTGCAGAACACGCAGTCCTCCATATGACGACAGGATAGCGCTTCAGTACGCTTTGGTACAATCGGCGGATAATGTTCCCGCTCCATGACCCGCTTCCCGCAGGGCTCCGCGACGAGCTGGCTTCGTATGACGACCTGACCGCGGCGCTTCTCGCTCGGCGCGGAGTCACGACGAAAGAGGGCGCCGACCGGTTCCTCAATCCCTCCTACGACGAGCACCTGCATGACCCGCTCCAAATGCAGGACATGGAGAAGGCGGCGCACAGGCTCGCCGCGGCGATTCTCGGCGGCGAGCGCGTCGTCGCGTGGACGGACTACGACTGCGATGGGATTCCCGCCGGCGTCCTCTTGCATGATTTCCTGAAGAAAGCCGGCGCGAATTTCGAGAATTACATCCCGCACCGGCATCTGGAGGGCTACGGGGTGAACGTCTCCGGCGTCGAGAAGCTCGCGAAGGGCGGCGCGCGCCTCATCGTGACCGCCGATTCCGGCATCACGGATCTCGCCGCGGTCGCGCGCGCGAAAGAGCTCGGCCTTGACGTCATCGTCACCGACCACCATCTGCCGGGAGACGCGCTCCCGGACGCATTCGCAGTCGTGAATCCGAACGCGCGGCCGGACGAGCCGTACCCGTTCAAGGGACTCTGTGGCGCAGGCGTGGCGTGGAAGCTGTGCGTCGCGACGCTCGCGGTTTCGCCCGAGCTGCGTGCGCGCGTGCCCGAAGGCTGGGAGAAGTGGCTGCTCGACATGGCGGGGCTCGCGACGATAGCCGACATGGTTCCTTTGATAGATGAGAATCGCGTCCTCGCTTCCTACGGGCTCCGCGTGCTGCGGAAGTCGCCGCGCATCGGGCTTCAGAAACTGTGCCGCGTGATGCGCGCCGACCAGCGCGCGCTTACCGAGGACGATGTCGGCTTCATGATCGGCCCGCGCGTGAACGCGGCAAGCCGCATGGGAGACGCGCTCGACGCGCTCCGCTTGTTCATCACCGAAGACGAGAGCGAGGCGGACGCGCTCGCGAAGAAGCTCGAGAGCGCGAACCGCAAGCGCAAGGCCGAAGCCGGCGCCATCACGCGCGCGGTGCACACGCGCCTCAAGGAACGCGCGGAGCTCCAGAGCGTCATCGCGTTAGGGGACCCAGAGTGGCGTCCGGCGCTCCTCGGCCTGGTCGCGAACGGCATCGCGGAAGAGTACGAGCGCCCGGTCTTCCTCTGGGGAAGAGAAGGGAACGGGAGCATCAAGGGTTCGGTGCGAAGCGGCAGCGTGCACGCGCTCGAGCTCATGAGCGCCGCGGAAGGAGTGTTCGCCGAGTTCGGCGGGCACAGCGCCTCCGGCGGTTTCACCGTCCGAGACGACGCGGTGTTCAGCTTGGAGGATCGGCTCGTCGAGGCGCTCGCCCGCCTCAACCCGGACGTAGCGTCGAGCCTCGAGCTCCGCGCCGACGCCGTCATCACTCCCGACGAGGTCGGTCCCGCGCTGCTTGCGCGGCTCGAGCAGCTCGCGCCGTTCGGCGCCGAGAATCCGAAGCCCGTCTTCCTCCTGCGCGACGCGCATGTCGTAGAAATCT
The DNA here is from genome assembly GCA_035541515.1 of Minisyncoccota bacterium. Classification (GTDB taxonomy): domain Bacteria; phylum Patescibacteriota; class Minisyncoccia; order Phycocordibacterales; family Phycocordibacteraceae; genus C7867-001. Next base: position 5,265 of record DATKNE010000070.1, read on the forward strand.
CGCGGTTCGGGAAATCCGAGGAACACCTGAAGATCAGGATCGCTACGGACGAATTCGCGCGCCGGGGCGTGAACGGCGTCGCGTTCTTCGCCAAGGGCGAGCTCGCGAAAGCGGCGAGCGCTATCGCTCCCGGGAACCAGGTGCACGTGCTCGCGCATGCCGAGCGCGATTCCTTCTCGCGCGCCATGCCGGTCCGCCTGCGGCTCCTCGACCTCCGGCTGGTATAGTGCACGCATGCATTTCACCATCCACGCAGACGGCGGGGCGCGCGGCAATCCCGGACCCGCGGGGGCCGGCGCGGTCATCCGCGACGAGCTCGGGAACACCGTCGGGAGCGTTTCGAAATTTCTCGGTCATCGCACCAACAATTTCGCGGAGTACGAGGCGGTGATCCTCGCGTTCGAGGAGGTGATGAAGCTCGTCCCGGAGGGGAAGCGCGGCTCGACCAAGGTCGTCGTGAAGATGGACAGCGAGCTCGTCGTGAAGCAGATGGGCGGAGTCTACAAAGTGAAGCATCCGGACATGAAAGCCCAGCATGCGCGGCTCCTCCAGAACATCGGCGCATTCGGGAACGTCTCGTTCGAGCACGTCCCGCGGGAAGAGAACAAAGATGCGGACTACCTCGCGAACGAGGCGATGGACGAAGGCGGCGCATAAGCTTCCAACGAGAACGGAGCGAACGTCCTGCACGCGCTTGCTAGGATGGCACCATGACGCCCCTGCTCGCACTCACGTCCGGACTGGCGAGCGGAGTCTTCCTCCGCTCGCTATTCGTTTTCGGATGGGAACCGTTCGCGTTCGCGCTCCTGCTTGCCGCGCTCTGCGCGGCGTTTCATTTCCTCAAGCCGCGGCGGGCGTCCATGCTCGGCGCCGTCTTCTTCCTCTGCGCGGCCGCCGGCATGTCCCGCATGGCGCTCGCGGACACGCCCCTGCCGAAGACGTTCGCCGCCGACCTGCGCCATCGCGTCTCCTACGAAGCGCTCGTCACGGGCGACCCCGATGTGCGGGACGCGAGCGAGCGCACTGAGATCCGCATCGAGAAGGGCGCTGCGCATACGAAAGCGCTCCTCGTCACGAGGCGCGACACGGCGCTCGCCAAGGGCGACCGCGTCTTCGTCTCGGGAACATTGCTCGCGCCCGAGGCGTTTGCGGGCGACAACGGCCGCGTGTTCCACTACGACAAGTACCTCGCGCGCGACGGCGTGCGCTTCATCCTCGACTACGCGTACGCGCGCGTCGAATCGCGCGCGCCCTGGTATTCGCTTCCTGCGGCGCTCGCGCGGGCAAAGCACGCATTCCTGCGGGGACTCGATGCGGCGCTCCCCGAGCCGTACGCGTCGCTTGCCGGCGGCATCGTCATCGGCGGGAAGTCGGGATTGGGACCGGAACTGCAAGGCGCGTTCACGCGTTCCGGCCTCGTGCAGATCATCGTGCTCTCGGGCTACAACGTCATGGTCGTCGCGGAGTGGGTGATGGCGTTCCTCGGGCGATTCAGCCTGCGGCGGAGCGTGAGAGCGCTCTCCGGAGCGCTCGCGCTCGTCCTCTTCGTCGGCATCGCCGGCGCGACGGCCACGTCCATCCGCGCTGCCCTGATGGCGCTCATCGCGCTCTACGCGCGCGCGACCGGCCGCACCTACGCGGCGAGCCGGGCGCTGCTTCTCGCGGTCGCGCTCATGCTGCTCTGGAATCCGCTCTTCCTCGCGTTCGACCCGGGCTTCGACCTCTCCGTCGCCGCGACGATGGGCCTCATCTGGCTCGCGCCGCGCATCGAAGCGCGCCTCGCCTTCGTCACGGACGCCCTCTGGAGGAACGCGATCGCGACGACGCTCGCGGCGCAAGCGGCCGTGCTCCCGCTCCTCCTCTACTTCACCGGGAATCTCTCGTTCGTCGCGGTGCCGGCGAACCTCATCGTCCTGCCGGTCGTCCCGCTCGCGATGGGCTTCTCCGCGTTCGCCGGAGTCGCCGGGGCGCTCCTCGGAGGATTCGCGCCGCTACTCGCCGCGGTCCTCGGCTTCCCGGCGTATCTCCTGACCGCCTTCCTCGTACTCGTGGCGAACGGGAGCGCCGCGCTCCCCGGCGCGGCGCTCCTCATCCCTGCGTTCCCGTTCTGGTGCGTGCTCGTCGCCTACGCGGCGCTCGCTTATCTCGCCTCGTCGAAGCGTTTCTCGACGACGCTCCAGTTGAGGTTCGCGAAGAAGGCGTCGACGTAATTCTTCTTGTCTGCCGGCACGTAGTCGACCATGTAGGCGTGCTCCCAGAGGTCGAGGGCGAGCAGGATAGGGAGGCCAGCGAGCTGGCCGATCTCGTGGTCGCCGACGTATGCCGTCTGGAGCGTCTTCCCGGCCGGATCGGCGTAGACGACGACCCAGCCGATGCCGCGAGTACCAGAGGCGATGGCGCGGACATGGCCTTCGATCCCGTTCTCTCCGTAGCGCTCCCTACCCATCTTCGCGAGAGCGGAGCCGGCATCCGGCGCCGCGGGGCCGCCTTCGAACTGGGAGAAATAGTATTCGTGCATGCGCATGCCGTCGAATTCGAATCCGAGGCGGCGGCGCATCTCGGCGATGGCGAACTTCCCGCCGTCGTCATCGGTGTTCTGGTACGCCGCGATGGTCTGCATCAGGAGATTCACGTTCTTCACGTATCCCTCGTAGAGCGCGAGGTGCACCTTGATCTGCTTCTCCGAGAGGCCCGTGAGGGCAGGGAGGTCGAACTTCTTTGCTTCGTACGTCATATGGAGAGAATGTACCACGTCCGATGAAAAGCGCGGGAAGAGGACCGTATAGTACAGGCATGCTCGTCCGCAAACGAACGTTCGCCTTCGCGGCCGTGGCTCTCTTCATATTGAACGGCTTCGTATGCCGAGCAGCGCTTGTGCCTCCTTCTCTCACGTTTTCCGTGCTTCCCGTGTCAAAAGGGGAAGCGGTACTCCTGCACACGCCTGACGGGCGGACGTATCTCATAAACGCCGGCGCAGATGCGTCGGTCCTGCGTTCACTCGGTTCCGCGCTCCCGTTCTGGCAACGACGGCTCGACGCGCTCATCCTCACTGATGCGACCGCGGGGGACGTGGGCGGTGCGCAGTCCGTGCTCGCCCGCTACCGCGTCGGCGAAATCCTGCGTTCTGGGAATCAAGGGAGCGCTTCGCTTGAGACGGCCGTCGCGCACGCGCGAACGAAATCCGCCGCGCTCGTGCGCGGAGAACGCCTCCTGCTCGGCGGCGGCGCGTATGCGGACGTGCTGTCTCCGCCTGCGGAGAGCCCCGCGCATCCGCTCATCCTGCGCATCGGCTACGACGCTCAGAGCGTCCTCGTCGGGAGCGGGGGCGCGGGCATGGCCGATTGGGAGCGGCAGGCTGACGGAACCTTGCCCGCACCCGACCTGGTCATCGCGTCAACGACGGCGCCGGGCACGTATGCCTTCGACGGGAGGCGCGCGCTTCGCGGGAAATGAAAAACCGCCGCGGCGCAAAGCGCCGCGGCGGTTTCCGGAGGCCTAGATACGGCCTGCTTTCTTGAGGGCGGCGTACGCGCCGTGCTTCTTGATGGTCTTGAGACCCTTCATGGAGACGTCGACGAGGACGCTTTTCTTGATCTCAGGGACGTAGATGCGACGCTTCTGGAGGTTCGCCTTGCGCCGGACCTTCCCGACCGGGTTGTACTGCGTCGCGCGGGTACGGTTAGAGTACCGCCCGCCGATCTGGGTCGTCTTTCCGGTAATGTCGCAGGCACGTGCCATAAGTCGCGTCATGCTACCATTACCCATTCATTCGAGCAATATGGCCGCCGCAGCGATCATCTCTCTCATCGTCCTCATCCTCTCCATCATCGCGCACGAGGTGGCGCACGGGTATGCCGCGGACGCGCTCGGCGACCCGACCGCCCGGCTCGCCGGCCGCCTCACCCTCAACCCGCTCCCGCACATCGATCCCTTGGGGTCCGTCCTCATCCC
>DATKNE010000071.1:0-2420 GCA_035541515.1 Minisyncoccota bacterium
TAGAGTGTATCGCCAAGCCGCGCTTCGCGCGAGGTGCAAAAGAACGGACCGCCGCCCTCTCGGGCGGCGGTCCGTTCGAATCCGGATGGAACGCTAGACAGCCTTGCGTTTCTTGCCGACCTTGCGACGCGAAACGATGAAGACGTTGCTGTACTTCTTAGGCGTGCGGGTCTTCTGGCCCTTGCCGGTCGGCTTGCCCCACATGCTCTTCGCGCGCCGGAGACCGCGGCCCTGGCGCCCTTCGCCGCCGCCGTGCGGATGATCAACCGGGTTCATGGCGGTGCCGCGCACGGTCGGGCGGATGCCCTTCCAGCGCGAGCGGCCGGCCTTGCCGTAGACGACGAGGTTGTACTCCTCGTTCCCCACCGCGCCGACCGAGGCCCAGCAGAGGTCCGAGACGCGGCGCACTTCGCTCGAGGGGAGCTTCACCTGCGCGTAGCCCGCGTCATGCGCGATGACTTCCGCATAGGTGCCCGCGCCGCGCACCAAGACGCCGCCTGCCGCAGGCCGGAGCTCGACGTTGTAGACGAACGTGCCCACCGGGATGTTGCCGAGGAGGAGGCGATTGCCCGCTTTCACGGGAGCGTTCGCGGACACCACGAACGTGTCGCCGACCTTCGTGTCCTTCGGCACGATGACGTAGCGGCGCTCGCCGTCCTTGTAGAGGACGAGCGCGATGAATGCCGAGCGGTACGGATCGTACTCGACGGTCTGTATGGTCGCCGGGATGTCCTTCTTGTCGTACATGAAGTCGACGTCGCGGAAGCGGCGCTTGTGCCCGCCGCCCTGATGCCGCGTCGTGATGCGGCCGAAGCCGTTACGGCCCGCGCGGTTCTTCTTGTTCTTCAAGAGCTGCTTGAACGGCTTGTCGCCCGAGAGGAGCTCCTTGTACGGGAGCGTCGTCATGAACCGGCGGCTCTTGGTGGTGGGCTTGTAGGATTTCATATGCAAATGATTACGCGAGCGTGATGGTCTCCCCGTTGGCGAGGTAGACGTAGGCCTTGCGGCGCGCGGCGCGCGTGCCTTCGCCGCGGCGCGTCCGGAGCATCACCTTCTTCCCGGGCAGGTTCACGATGCGGACCTTCTTCGGCGTGACCTTGTAGAGCTCCCGCACCGCGCCGGCGATATCCGCCTTCGTCGCCGACTTCGGCACCGAGAACGCGTAGACGCCGCGCTCGGTGGAGAGGAGCGCCTTCTCGGAGAACCACGGCGCGCGGATGACCTCATGCGCGAGGCCGGGCTGGAGCTTCTTCGCCTTCGCGCGACGGACGCGCGCCGACGATGCGCCTTTCTTCTCTTCCTTCTTCGAGCTGGATCCAAAGAGTGCCATACGATTATTTGTTACCGCGGGCGATGAGCGCCTTGAACGCCTCTTCCGGCTTCTCGATGACGAGGTACGTGTTCGAGAGGACGGCGAGCGGATTCAGGTTGCGCGTCTCTTCCGTCGCGACGTTCGGGAGGTTGCGGAAGCTCTTCACGGCCGCGCCCTGGTACGCCGAGAACGCGATGAGAGCCGCGTTCTTGCGCTTGCTTGAGAGCTTGTTCGCGCCTGCGGCCTTCGCGAGCGCGAGGAGCGCCCCCTGCGCCTCCTTGGTCTTCGGCGCCGCGAAGGAGAGCTGGTCGACGAGGATGAGCTCGCCGTCTTTCGCCTTGCGCGAGAGCGCGGAGACGAGCGCCGCATGGCGCATGCGCTTATTGATCTTCTCGGAATAGTCGCGTTCGGAGCGCGGACCGAACGTGATGCCGCCGTGGCGCCAGATAGGCGAGCGGGTCGAGCCGTGGCGCGCCTGGCCGGTGCCCTTCTGCTTCCACGGCTTCTTGCCGCCGCCGGAGACCTCGGAGCGGTCCTTGGTGTGCGCGCGGTTCTGGCGCAGGTTCGCCTGCATCGCGGTCACCACCTGGTGGACGAGGTCCGCCTTCCAGGGTGCGGCAAACAGTTCCGGCGGGAGCGACACTTTGCCGACCTCCTTCCCTGCCATCGAGTAGACCGCGAGCTCGCCGAGCGCCGCCTTCGGTGTCTCGGCTTTCGGAGCGGCCGCCTTCGTCGCGCGCGGTGCCGCTTTCTTGGTCGGTGCTTTCTTCGTGGTGGTCTTGGTAGTAGCCATAGTATTCAAATTACGCGCCCACGACTTCAAGCAGGGTCCCGCGATGGCCCGGGACCGCGCCGGAGACGATCATCTCGCCCGTGGCCGCATCGAGGGCGAGCACGGTGAGGTTCGCCACCATCACGCGGTCGCCGCCCATGCGGCCGGCCATGCGGATGCCCTTGGCCACACGACCGCCTGCGCGACCGCCCGAGCCGCCGATAGAGCCCGGCGCGCGCTCAGAGTGCTTTTGACCATGCGAGCGCGGACCGCCATGAAAGCCGTGGCGCTTAACAACACCTTGGAAGCCGCGGCCTTTTGAGAGCGCCGAGACCT
>DATKNE010000072.1:0-8669 GCA_035541515.1 Minisyncoccota bacterium
CGGGCAGGAGCTCTACGCGAAGAACGCCGCCGCCCAACTCCCGCTCGCGTCGCTCACGAAGCTCCTCACGGTATACGCCGCGCTTTCGGAACTCCCGCCGTCCGCTCCCGTCACGATTCCCGAGGACGCCGCCGGCGCGTATCCGCCGCGCGCGTTCAACGCTGGCCAAGTCTTCCCGCTCTCCGACCTCGCGCGGCTCACGCTGACCGGGTCGTTGAACGACGGCGCGATAGCGATAGCGGACGCCGCCGCGCAGGCGGAAGGCCGGACTCCCGCCGCGGCGCTTGCGGGCGCGGCGGCAGCGCTCTCGCTCTCGCAGACGTACGCCGTGAACGCGAACGGTCTCGACGAGAACGCGTCCGTCTCGGGCGGCTACGGCTCCGCCGAAGACATCGCGAAGCTCGCCGGCGCTCTCGTGAACCTCGCGCCCGAGGTGGCGGCCGCGACGACCGAGCGCACGGCAGCCGCTACTTCCCAAGGAGGCACCACGGTCACCGCGAAGAACACCGACCCTATCGTCGAGAACATCCCGCACCTGCTCCTCTCGAAGACCGGCCTCACCGATCTGGCCGGCGGCAACCTCGCGCTCGTCTTTGACGTGGGCATCGGCCATCCGGTCGCCATAGTCGTCCTCGGCTCGACGCAGGATGCGCGCTTCACCGACGCGAGCGCGCTCGTCGCGGCCACCTTCGCGCACTTCGCCGGCGTAGAGAGCCTATGACCCTCGCCATTTCCGGCATCTTGAAGGTGTTCATCCCGGCGACCGCGTCGTTCGTCGTCGGCATCATCGCCGCGCCGCTTCTCACCCACTATCTCTATAAGTACAAGGCGTGGAAGAAGACAGTGGGGAAGACGGCGCTCGACGGCACCCCGGCGGTCGAATTCCAGAAGCTCCGCGAGACCGTGCACGCCGGCACGGAGACCAAGACGCCGCGCATGGGCGGCCTCCTCATCTGGGCGACCGCCGCTTTGATCACGCTTTTCCTCTGGGGCGGCGCGCGGCTTCTGCCCGGCACCATCTTCGAGCGGCTCGACTTCCTCTCGCGCTCCCAGACCTGGATCCCGTTCTTCACCCTCATTGCCGGCGGCGCGATCGGCTTCGTGAACGACCTCCTCGACATCCAGCCGTCGGGCGAGAAAGGTATTTCCGTGCGGACCCGGCTTTTCCTCGTATTCCTCATCGCCGGGTTCATCGGCTGGTGGTTCTACGCGAAGCTCGGGATGGACTCGATTGGCGTCCCGGGCGACGGCACGCTCTATCTCGGCGCGCTCGTCGTGCCGCTTTTCATCCTCGTATCGCTCTGCATCTACGCGGGCGGCGTCATCGACGGCATAGACGGGCTCTCAGGCGGGGTGTTCGGTGCCGCCTTCATGGCGTACGGCGGCATCGCGTATTTCCAGAACCAGGTGAATCTCGCCGCCTTCTGCGCGACGCTCACGGGCGCCATCCTCGCCTTCCTCTGGTTCAACATCCCGCCCGCGCGCTTCTGGATGACGGAGACCGGCACGATGGGACTCACCATGACGCTCGCCGTGGTCGCGTTCATGACCGACTCTCTCGCGGACGGCTACGGTGTCGCAGCGCTCCCCATCATCGCGTTCCCGCTCGTCATCACGGTCGCGTCGAACATCATCCAGGTCGCGTCGAAGCGGCTCCGAGGCGGGAAGAAGGTCTTCCGCATCGCGCCCTTGCACCATCACTTCGAGGCGATCGGCTGGCCGTCCTACAAGGTCACCATGCGCTACTGGGTCATCTCCATCATCTGCGCGGTCGCCGGCATGACGGTCGCGCTCCTGAAGTAACGCCATGAAGGTCGCCACGGGAGACCGCGTCTTCTTCGCCCTCGTGCTCATCATCGCGCTCCTGGGGCTCGCCATCTTCTCTTCGGCCACCCTCGGGCTCCTCGCTCGCGAGAGCGCGCCCATCACCAAGGACATCCTGCTCCAGGCCGGCCTCGGGCTCGGGTTCGGGCTCATCGCGCTCTTCTTCGCTCGCGCCGTCCCGCTCGCGCTCGTGAAGCGCTTCTCGCCGCACATCTACGTCGCTACGCTCCTTTTCACCACGCTCGTCTTCGTGCCGGGCATCGGGCTCCACGCCAACGGCGCGACCCGCTGGATCAACCTCGGCTTCACCACCGTCCAGCCGGCGGAATTCCTCAAGATAGGCGTCGTCCTGATGCTCGCCTGGTGGCTCGCGCCGCGCGCGCGAAGCCTCAAGAACCCGCGCCACGGGCTCGTGCCGTTCCTCATCATCACGGCCATCCCCGCCGCATTGCTTCTCCTTCAGCCGAACACTTCGACCACGCTCCTCATCCTCGCGACCGGCTCCGTGGTGTATTTCGCCGCGGGCGCGCCGTGGCGCGACTTCGGCATCCTCGCCGTGCTCGCCATCCTCGCGCTCGGCCTCGTCGTGCTCGTGCGGCCGTACGTGCTCCAGCGCATCGAGACGTTCCTCGACCCTTCCGCCAACTCGCTCTCCTCCGGCTACCAGATCCAGCAGGCGCTTATCGCGGTCGGCTCGGGCGGCGCGTTCGGCCGCGGGTTCGGGCAGAGCGTCGAGAAATTCAATTATCTTCCCGAGCCCGACGGCGACTCGGTCTTCGCGGTCTTCGCCGAAGAGACCGGCTTCATCGGCGCGGCCATCCTCATCGGGCTCTTCATCGCGCTTTCCGCGCGCGGCATCGTCATCGCCGGGGATTCGAGAGACCTCTTCGGCGGCTTAGTCGCGCTCGGGCTCTCGTTCCTCATCATCTGCCAGGCGTTCATAAACATAAGCGCCATGCTCGGCGTCATCCCGCTTACCGGGCTCCCGCTCCCGTTCGTATCCCACGGCGGCACGGCGCTCATGGCGGTGCTCCTCATGTGCGGGCTCATCCTGAACGTCGCGGCCCACAAGAAAGGGGAGGGGCGGCGAAGCTGATATACTCTCGCGTATGACCATCGCGTTCACCGGAGGAGGGACGGGCGGGCATTTCTATCCCATCATCGCCGTCGCCGAAGCGATACAGGACCTCGTCCGGGAGCGGCGGCTCGTCGCGCCGAAGCTCTACTTCCTCGCGCCGGCGCCGTTCGAGGAGCAGGCGCTTTTCGACAACGGCATCGGCTTCATCCGCATCCCGGCAGGGAAGATGCGCCGCTATTTCTCGCTCGGCAACCTTTCCGGCACGTTCACGACGCTCGTCGGCATCATCGCCGCCGTCTTCGCGCTCTTCCGCATCTATCCGGACGTCGTGTTCTCCAAGGGCGGGTACGGGAGCGTGCCGACCGTGCTCGCCGCGCGCATCCTCGGCATCCCGGTCATCATCCATGAATCCGACGCGAAGCCCGGCCGCGCGAACCTGCTCGCGTCCAAGTTCGCGAAGAAGATCGCCATCTCGTTCGAGAGCGCGGCACATTACTTCCCGCCGAAGGCGCAGAGCCGCATCGCGCGCACCGGCATCCCCATCAGGAAGGCGCTGACCCGGCTCGAGCCCGAGGGCGCGCGCCAGTATCTCAACCTCGAGCCGAGCGTGCCGACCGTGCTCATCCTCGGCGGGTCGCTCGGCTCCCAGCGCATCAACGACGCGGTCGTCTCGGCGCTCCCGGAATTCGTCGCGTTCGCGAACGTCATCCACCAGACGGGACCGAGCCTCTTCGAGAGCGTCGAGGCCGTGGCGTCGGTCGCGCTCGGCAAGGACCCGCACGCCTCCCGCTACCACGCGTTCCCGTACCTTTCCGAGATGGCGCTCCAGAGAGCGGCGGCGGTCGCGAATCTCGTCATCGCGCGCGCAGGCGCGACCACCATCAACGAGATCGCGCTCTGGGGGAAGCCATCCATCATCATCCCCATACCGGAGACCGTGAGCCACGACCAGCGCACGAACGCGTATGCGTATGCGCGCACGGGCGCCGCGACCGTCATCGAGGAGGAGAATCTCGCGCCGCACCTTCTCGTGGCGGAAGCCAAGCGCATCACGGGCGACGCGGCGCTCTCCCAGCAGATGGGCTCCGCGGCGGCGAAATTCACCGACGCGGACGCGGCGACCATCCTCGCCGAGGAATTGCTCGCGCTCGCGCTTACGCACGAAGCATGACCGTCAAGACGCGCATCCCGCCCTCGCCGACCGGGCGCTTCCACATCGGTACGGCGCGCACGGCTCTCTTCAACTACCTCTTCGCGCGGCAGAACGGCGGCAAGGTCGTGTTCCGGAGCGAAGACACCGACCGGGCGCGGAGCAAAAAAGAGTTCGAGGACGAGATCATTGAAGGCCTCCATTGGCTCGGCATCGATTGGGACGAGTTCAGCCGGCAGAGCGAGCGCGGCGCGCGCTATCGCGAGGCGCTCGAAACCGCTATCGCGGGAGGCCATGCGTACGTCTCGCGCGAGCCGGCCAAAGACGACCCTTCGCGCGAGGTGGAGGTCGTGCGTCTGAAGAATCCCGGCCGCGAAGTCGTGTTCGAAGACCTCGTGCGCGGGCCGATCAACACGCACACGGGCGATCTCGCGGACTTCGTCATCGCGCGCTCGCTCGACGACGCGCTCTACCATTTCGCCGTCGTCGTGGACGATTTCGACGCAGGCATCACGCATGTCATCCGCGGCGAGGATCACATTTCGAATACCGCGCGCCAGATTCTCATCCAGGAGGCGATAGGCGCGCCGCGGCCCGCGTACGCGCATCTGCCGCTCATCCTGGACGCCAAGCGCGCGAAACTCAGTAAGCGCAACGGGACCGCGGTCAGCGTCGGCGACTACCGCGACGAAGGCATCCTGCCGGAAGGGCTCGTGAACTATCTCGCGCTTCTCGGATGGAACCCCGGAGACGAGCGCGAATACTTCGCGCTCCCGGAGCTCGTCGAGGCGTTCTCGCTCGAAGGCGTGCAGAAGAGCGGCGCCGCGTGGGACCGCGAGAAGCTCCTTTCCGTGAACCAGCACTGGATGCGCGCCTTGTCCGACGAAGACTTCGTCCGGCGCGGCGGGTTGTCCGCGCCGGACGAAGCGCGGCTTGCGCAGGCAGTGCCGCTCCTCAAGGAACGCGCCCGAACCTTCGGCGAAGCCCGGCAGATGCTCGAGGGCGAGCTTTCCTGCCTTTTTGCCGCACCGACCCCCGCCCGGGAGACCCTCCTCGCCAAGGAGCCCAAAGAGGGTCCGGGACTGGCTAAAACGGCTCTAGAAAGCCTCCAAAAGGCCATAAACGGCCTTCCGGAGGGCGTTTCCCCCGAGGCCGCTAAAGAGGCCGTCATGCCGCTCGCGGACGCGGAGGAGGCCAAGCAGAAAGGGGGCAGGGGAGCGGTCCTGTGGCCGCTTCGCTACGCGCTTTCGGGACAGGAGCGTTCGCCGGACCCCTTCACGCTCATTTCGATACTCGGCCCGAAAGAATCCGAAATTCGCATTAAAAACGCGCTTGCTATACTGGCCGGATGATGTTCGTGCGGAGAGCGGCACAATTGGCGGCGGCGGGCGCGTTCCTGGCGGTCTTGGGCGCAGTCGCCGTGCACGCGCAATCGGCGGCCGATCTCCAGTCGCAGATTGACGCGCATAGCGCGCAGATAGCCCAGCTTGAAGCGGAAATCGCCGAATACCAGAAGCAAGTGGACGCGCTCGGTTCTAAGAAGACGACGCTCCAGTCGGCCATCAGCTCGCTCACGCTTTCCGCCAAACAGCTCGGCGCGCAGATACAGGTCACGAACGCGAAGATAGGCTCCGCGAACCTCAGGATCCAGGAACTCAACCTCTCCATCGGCGACAAGGAGGAGACCATCGCTTCGGATGAGGACGCGATAGGGAAAGCGCTCCGCTCGGTTGCGCAGGGCGACGACATGCCGCTTGTGGCACAGCTCATCTCGTCCCAAACCTTGGGCGACGCGTGGCAAGCGGCAGACCAAGCCGCGCAATTCGACCGCGCGCTCTCGGACGATATCCGGAACCTTCAGCAGGCGAAGACCGACCTCGCCGCGAACCGCGACGAGGTCTCGGCGACCAAGGACCAGCTCGTCGCGTTGCAGGCCGACCTCAGCACCCAGCAGCGCTCCGTGAACGCGAACAAGGCGGCTCAGCAGAAGCTGCTTGCGCAGACCAACAACCAGGAGTCGCAGTACCAGAAGCTCATCGCGCAGAAGAAAGCGGCGCAACAGCAGTTCGAGGACGAGCTGAATTCGCTCCAGAGCCAGCTGAACCTCATCGTGCACCCGGGCTCACTGCCCAAAGTCGGCTCGGGAGTCCTGCGCTGGCCGTTCGCGCTCTCGTTCATGCAGAACTGCGCGACGCGCTCGAGCGTGTTCGGCAACCAGTTCTGCATCACGCAGTACTTCGGCAACACGCCGTTCTCGACCGCCAACCCGCAGATCTATAACGGCCACGGCCATAACGCCATCGACATCGCCGCCCCCATCGGCACTCCGGTGCTTGCGGCGGGCTCGGGCACCGTGCTTGGCACCGGCAACACCGACCTCGTGAGAGGCTGCTTGTCGTTCGGGAAATGGGTCATGATCGACCACGGCGACGGGCTCAACACCATGTACGCGCACCTTTCGGAAATAGACGTCTCGAAAGGCCAGCACGTCGCGATAGGCCAAGAGCTCGGTCTCTCCGGCATGACGGGCTACGCCACCGGCCCGCATCTCCATTTCGGCGTATACGCTTCCGAAGGCACGGAAATCATGACCTTGCGGCAGTTCCGCGGCGCAACCATCGGCTGTGCGGACGCGACCATGCCGGTCGCGACCCTCGACGCGTACCTCAATCCGCTTTCGTATCTCTAGATCTTCCGCCGCTCTTTCGACGGCTGCGGCGCGTTGTCGCGGCTGCGCCAGAGCAAGAGGCACGCATAGGTCCGGTGCGGCGCCCATTTTTCGGCGATGGCCAGGAGGGAAGGGCGGGGCGCGTTCTTAGGAAGGCTGTAGATCTTCTCCATGGCACGGATAAGGCCTAGGTCTCCCGCCGAAAACACGTCGCTTCGCCCGAGGGCGAACATCATGAACATCTCGACTGACCATGGGCCGAGTCCCCAGATTGCCATGAGCTTCTCCGCGGCTTGCGCCTCCGGAATAGTCCGGAGCGAGAGCAGGTCGAGCTTGCCGCTCTTGACTGCGTTGGCGATTTCCTTGAGCGTCTTTGACTTCGCGCCCGAGAGCCCGGCCGCACGAAGCTTCGGCACGCGCACTTTCTGAATAGAGTCCGGCGTAATCTTTCCGCCGCAGGCGGCCTTCACTCGCGCGTAGATGGTGTCAGCCGCGGCGACGCCGAGCTGTTGGGAGATTACGGTCCCGACGAGCGAATCAAAGAGCGCCGCGGTCGTGCGCTTGCCCGCAAGCGTCGCCGGCAGGGATGCGTGGTGCGCTTTCGTCGCCTTATGAAATCGCGGGTCCGCTTTCTTAAAATGCTTGAGCGCCTTCTCGCGGTCGGTCATGGCGCGATTCTACACTAAAAAGGAAGACCCGACCTGAAGATCGAGTCTTCCGTTCGGGTCAGGTCACATCGTTGTATTCGGGCCGGCGTTGCCACCAGCCGCGTCGAGGCTCTGCCGTCATCGATCGCAAGGCCGGATTATTCTTCTCGGCCATGCGTTCGTCGAGTCTGTCGAAGGCCTCCTGCAACCCTGCACTCGCCAGCGGCAAGACCTGCAGGGATTTCTTTACGGCCTGCGCCACTTTGTCGCTCAGGTCGTTCTCCGCGACGGCAGCGGAAGCGTCCTGGAACGCGTTCCGTGGCAAGCCGCAGAAACCCTGCTCCTTCAGTTTGGTCCGAAACCGCCGCAATTTCGGGTGATACCGCATCGAAACCTCCTCCGTTTGTTTTATTACAACCTGCAAGCAACTGCGCGAGAATATACCACGTTTCTTCCGTTTTCCAAGACCAGCCCGACTGGTGGTATACTCGACGGACCAATGGCCAAGCTCATATTCTGGCTCTTCGTGCTCTTCCTCGCGCTCTCGTTCTTCGGGATATCTATCGAATCCATCATCCAGTCGCCGGCCGGTCAGGCGAACCTCGCCTATGTAGGCCAGCTCCTCATGGCGCTCTGGACCTGGATAACGACGCAGACCAGCGGGTTCGTCACTACCTACCAGTAGTAACGCTTGCGCTCGATAGGGAAGTGGTATAGTAGAAAACGGTCGGGAGTACGGGCCTCTGTTACAGAGCTCCCGCCACTGGGTTTGCGGGCTCAACCAGATTGAGCCGTTCAGCACTCCAAAGACGGGATTGTCCCATTCGGGCGGTGCTCCTGGCCACAAAGCCTCGGATTTCGGTCCGAGGCTTATCCTTTTGAACGATTTGACAAAATGATATTGTCATGTTATTTATTTGGCAGACCTCCAGATGTCTTAAGGATTGCGTACTATGCCCATCTTCGAATCGATTAGGAGGTCGCTATGGCTTATGAACGTGTCCGTCTTCGTCTGCTGTGTACACGATTCGGTCTTGAATTTGAACTTCCTTTCGAGGAGATTGCCGGGAAGATCAAGAAAAGCCTGACTGAGCAAAGAAAGGAACGCGTAGCAGAATCCAAACGGCTTGCTTTGCTTCCCGAACCCAATGCAATCATCTCGTGGATGATCATGCGCCTCGATGAGCAGATACTCTGCGACATCGAAGAGGAGTTTGCTGAAATCAAAAGCATCGATGACTTGAACAAACTGGAGAAGTTTGTGGAGGCGTATGACATGCGCTTCGAGCATCTACGTCGGAA
>DATKNE010000073.1:0-4100 GCA_035541515.1 Minisyncoccota bacterium
TATTAGCGGTCGAGCGGTTATGAATCCTATTTCCAGGACACCTGATTCAGATGCGCTGGAAAAGGGACCCATCGGGGGAGCGTGTAGAACGCTTCCCGATGGGATCGAGGAAAGATCTTAGCTGGCGGGACTGGTGAAATACCCGCCGCCGTGAGTGTACTGCCTGCAGTACTTCTTCACTTGCGGCTGGTCCCATTCATCCGGGAAATCCCAGATGCGACGCTTGCCGCCGGACACCAGCACGGTCACGAACTGATCAGGGACGACCAGTTCGATGATGTAGAGGTGCGGGTCGACGGGCAGAACCATCTCCCCTTGGCCGGCGAAGACTTGCATCGTTCCCGCATTCCGGAGGAATGCCGCCGTTTTCGGATCGCGGAGGTTCACTTCGACGGCTCCGGCATACGGATACGGCTTCGTACCGCTTTGACGGAGGGGACCTCCGACCGAACGGGAGAAGTCGCTCCCTCGGTACCCGTTCGGGTCCGTGGCCTTTTCCGTATTCCGGCTCTGAGCCGTCTGAACGGCTTCCGTCGCCGACGCCCTCAGGCTCGCGGGAATCGTATTGAGATCCCAAGCCATGAAAGCGAGCGTATAGCCGTCGGGACATACTCCGTTTGCGAACGGCACCGGCGGCGCAACGAGTTCGAACAGGCTCCAGTTATTGCACACTTCCGGGAGCCCGATTCGGATCATCGCCCCGTCGCAAGGGAACGTCCAGACCTCGACCTTCGCGGCATAGTACATGCCGTTCTTTCCCTTGATCGGGGGCCGGGGGAACTGGACCTCCACGTTCCGGTAGACCTTGAAGCCGCCTGACATCATCGACACCAAGTGCATGCCGTTGGCCAGGTAGTTCTTATCGTCACCCGGGGCGCTGGTCGCTTGCATCGCGGTCGCGATGCATTCGTCCGGGACGCCGAGAGCCTTGAAGGCTCTCTCGCGCTCCGCCATCGCTTCTTCGCGCGTCTTGGCGAACGGGTCCCCGCCGAATTGCTTCCAGGGGAACACATGCGTCGAGTCGAACGCGGGAATGACCGGCGTTTGGACCGCCGGAGCGGGGACGGGGGTTTCCGTCATCGCCCGGCTGACCTGATCTTGAGTGACCAGGCTGGACGACGTCGGCGACTGCTGTGCGCAGGCCGACAGGAACGCCATGACCGCCAGAAGCGGCACGGCGAGGCTGATGAATCGCTTCATCGAACTCTCCTCTTTCTGTGCCACCCATGAGGGCGGCGGGTTGAAGGAACTCTCCTGCTCTGGCTTTTCAGCTTTGCAGAGAGTCAGCCGGTCAATTCCTACGAATTGATCGAGTGACTTTCGACAAAATCCGCCGTAACGACGAACCGGTCCGACTTCTGCCCGAACGAGTTGCACGTCGACAGGGTGAGCACCTTGCCGGAGACGGTCAGCGCGATGGCGCCGTCGTTCGCGCTCTCCTTCTGCATGGTCCGTACGCGATACGTATATACGGTGTCCGATGAAAAGACCATGATTTCTTCACCCGGCGTGAGCTTCTGGATGCCATCGAAGGTCTTGAACGCCGGGTTATTCACGACGGGAAGATAGCTCGAGTGGCCGAAGAGCACAACGTTGCCGTCCTCGCCGAGCTTCGCCGAGGTCGGATACCGGACTGCGCCCGAGAGGAGGGCGTGGTCGAGGATTTCCGCGTTCGTCGTGCTCGGATTCGTGACCGAGACCGCGAGCTTGATGCTCGGGATCTCGATTTTCACCGGCAGTTCAGCGACGATGGGCGAAACTGCCGTCGCGGGCGTCGTCGTGCTCGCCGAGAGCGTCACCACGGAGGAGGCTTCGGCCGCCGGATCGTCCGGCAGGAGGTCGAGCATCGCGAGCACGAGCACGCTTCCCGCGAAAACGCACGCGAAAACGCCGAGGAAGCTCCACTTCCTCGCATAGGCGTGCTTGCCGGCGCTGATGAGGCGCGCGACCATGTGCGCGAATCCGTCCATATCGTCTTGCATAGAAATACACCAACAAATGCATTCTGTCAAGTCCCGCCCCTTGACTTTCGTAAGAGCCTCTGGCATGGTGGCGCGCATACGGAAGAGGCGCGGAATCGGGTACCGAGGGAGGTACTTGACATAAAAAGCGCTCCGTGTTATACACAAAACGACTTATGAATGGACACCAACTCAATTCGACCAACCGCGAAGCCGCAGTGACCGGCCTCGCCATCGTGGGCTTCATCGCCCTCGTTGCCGCTGGCATGTGGCTCGCGGTGTATTCGGCGCGGTACATGCCGACGATCGCGAATCGCATCGGCGCCGCGGCGGTCTCCCTCAGCAGCGTTTTCGGTTCCGACAACGGCTCCCCTTCCCTCTCGGTAGTCTCGAACGCTTCGACGACCATCCCGTTCGGCAACGGCGCCTCGACCGCGGCGACTTCCACGCCAGCCACCTCGACGCCGGTCTCTCACCCGTCGACCCCCTCGGCCGGCCCGAAGACGAGCACGACGACCGCGGTCGGCGGCACGGGAGGCTCCCTCTACGGCCAGCCTGACCTCATCGTCACGATAAGCGCGGTCGGCTACCTCACGTCTTCCTCGACCGATTCCTTCGTCGCGGCGACGACCGTCCCGCACGGCGCGACGCCCGCGGTGAAGTTCACCGTGAAGAACGTCGGCACGAACGTCGCGGGCTCTTGGCGCTTCAGCGCGTCGATCCCGACGACCAGCAACCCGATCTACCAGTCGATCCCTCAGCAGAGCCTCAACCCCGGCGACTATATCGACTTCACGCTCGGGTTCACTCAGCCGAGCGCGGGCTCGAACCAGACCATCTCGGTCACCGCGGACTTCGACCACTCGGTCGCCGAGTCGAACGAGAACAACAACAGCACGAGCGCTTCTATAACGATCCTCGGCTCGTAAGGCCGAACGACGAAACCCGCCCGGTAGCTTTAGCTACCGGGCGGGTTTCGCTTTCGAATCAGACGTCCAGGGTCGCGAGCTTCGCGTTTGACTGGATGAACGACTTCCGGCTCGCGACATCGGTGCCCATGAGGATGTCGAAGATGCGGTCGGCGGCTTCCGCGTCCTCGATGCGCACCCGCTTCAGGACGCGGCGCGCGGGGTCCATGGTCGTCTCCCAGAGCTCGCTCGGGTTCATCTCGCCGAGGCCCTTGTAGCGCTGGACATTCACCTTCGCCGGCTTCTTCGAGGCCGCTGCCTCCTCTCCCGGCCCGCTTTCCTCGGCGCCCTCGGCAGGATTCTCGCTCACCTCGTTCTCCTTCACGCCGAATTCTTTCAATACTTCCGCTTTCTCTGAATCCGAAAACGCATACGCAATCGACTTGCCCTTCGAAATCTTATACAAGGGCGGTTTGGCGATGTACACGAATCCGCCTTCGATGATGGGCTTGAAATGGCGGTAGAGGAGGGTGAGGAGGAGCGTGCGGATGTGCGCGCCGTCCACGTCGGCATCGGTCGCGATGATTATCTTGTGGTAGCGCAGTTTCGCGAGGTCGAACACGTCGCCGATGGCGGTGCCCATGGCGATAACCAACGCGCGTATCTCCTGCGACGCGAGCATGCGGTCGATGCGGGCGCGCTCGACGTTGAGGATCTTCCCGCGAAGCGGGAGGATGGCCTGCGTGCGGCGGTCCCGGCCCTGTTTCGAGGAGCCGCCTGCCGAGTCTCCCTCCACGATGAAGAGCTCGGCCTCTTCCGCGCTCTTCACCTGGCAGTCCGCGAGCTTGCCGGGGAGCGTCATGCCTTCGAGCGCTCCCTTGCGGAGCACCGAATCCTTCGCGGCCTTCGCGGCTTTGCGAGCCTTCAAGGCAAGCAGGACTTTGTTGATGATGGCGCGCGCATCGTCCGGATTCTCCTCGAGGTACGCGCCGAACGATTCCCCGAAGACGGTCGCGGTCGCGCCTTGCGCCTCCATCGAGCCGAGCTTCGCCTTCGTCTGGCCTTCGAACTGGATTTCAGGCAACTTCACCGACACGACGGCCGTGAGCCCTTCGAGCACGTCGTCGCCCGTGAAGTTCTCGTCCTTCTCCTTCAGGATGTTCGCGTTCCGGCCGTAGGTATTCAAGGAGCGCGTGAGCGCCGTCTTGAAGCCGGTCACGTGCGTGCCGCC
>DATKNE010000074.1:0-2383 GCA_035541515.1 Minisyncoccota bacterium
TTCGTGAAAGCCTCGAGGTCGGCATCCGCGAGGCGGATGCGCGCGAGCGCGGCGAGCTTCTGCACGTCTTCTTTCGTCGTCATTGTCCGCACTCTACCACGGCTAGAGCCGCCGGAGGAATTCCGCTTCGTCGATGATCTCGACGCCGAGTTCCTGCGCTTTCTCGAGCTTGGAGCCTGCCGCTTCTCCCGCGACGACGAACGTCGTTTTCGATGAGACGGAGCCTGCCGCCTTCCCGCCCGCGCGGCGCACGCGCGCCTCAGCCTCTTCGCGAGAGAGCGTCGGCAAGGTTCCTGTGACGACTACCGTTTTCCCGGCGAGCGCTCCTGCGACCGGCGCTTCGACCTTCCGTACCTGTATATGCTTCAGGAGGCGCGCAACGGTCTCCGCGTTCTGGCGGTCGGCGAACCACGCCGCGACGGAGTTCCCTATGACGCTCCCGATGCCAGGCACCGCCGAGAGCGCCTGCGCGCTCGCCGCGCGGATCTTCGCGAGCGTGCCGAAGCGGCCGGCAAGCAGATACGCGTTCTCTTCGCCCACATGCGGGATGCCGAGCCCGATGAGGAGCCGGTCGAGCGGCACCGCGCGCGCCGCCTTCACCGCCCTGATGAGATTCGAGGCTTTCGTTTCCTCGAACCCTTCGAGCGCGAGGAGCTCGTCTTTGGTGAGCTCGAAGAAATCATCGAAGTCCGCGACCAGTTCCTGCTCCATGAGGAGCCGCACGGTCTCGCGCCCCATGCCTTCGATATCGAGCGCGCTCTTCCCCGCGAAGTGGATGAGCTTCCTCGACTGCTGCTCGAAGGAGCCCGGCACGGCACAGCGGTGCGCCGCTTCGCCCGGGACGCGCTCGATGCGTCCGTCGCCGCCGCACAGCGGGGAATGCGTCGGGAACTTCCACGTTTTGGCGCCCTTCGGGCGCAACTCCTTGATGACGGCAACCACTTCGGGGATGACATCGCCCGCTTTCTGCAGGATGACCGTATCGCCGATGCGAATGTCCTTTTCTGTTATGAAATCCTCGTTGTGGAGAGTCGCGCGGGCTACCGTCGAGCCGGCGACGAGGACCGGGCGCAAGTGCGCGACCGGCGTGAGCTTGCCCGTCCTCCCCACCTGGAGCCTGATGTCTTCCACGACCGTCTGCACCTGCTCCGGCGCGAACTTGTAGGCTATCGCGTAGCGCGGCGCCTTGCCCGTGTAGCCGAGCGTCTCCTGCATATGTCGGTCCTCGACCTTGAGCACGACCCCGTCGAGCTGGTAATCCAGGCGGTCGCGCGCGCGCCCCTCGAAGCGCGCATGGTACGCAAAAACGTCCGCAAGCGACTCCGCATGCCGATGCTCGGCATTCACCGGGAGGCCGAGCCCTTTCAGGTATTCGAGCTCTTCCGTCTGCGTCTGCGGCAGCTCTTCGCTCGTGCGCGCGACGTCGTAGAGGAAGGCACCCAAAGGGCGCTTCGCCGCGATTTTCGGATCGAGCTGGCGGACGGAACCTGCTGCCGCGTTCCTCGGATTGGCGAACAAGGGCAAGCCATCCTTCTCGCGCTCCGCGTTGAGCTTCTCGAAGCCTTTTCTCGAGAGATACACTTCCCCTTCGGCGATGAGGTCCACGTGACGCGTAAGCCGCTCGGGCACTTCGCGGATGGTGCGGATGGTATGGGTGACATCTTCGCCCGTGACGCCGTCGCCGCGGGTCGCCGCGAGAACGAGCGCGCCTTTCTCGTACGTAAATACTATCTTCAGGCCGTCTATCTTGAGCTCGAGGTCGTAGGACGGAACGCCGCCCGCGAGCTTCTTCACCCTCGCGTCGAACGCGCGGACCTCTTCTTCGGTGAACGCGTCGTTGAACGACCATTGCGGAACGGCATGCTTCACTTTCCGGAGTTCCGGCAGCGCCTGCGCAGCGATGCGCTGGGTCACCGATTCCGCCGATCTGAGTTCCGGGTATCTTTCTTCGAGCGCTTTCAGTTCCCCGTAGAGCGAGTCGTACGCCTCGTCGGAAATCTCCGGCGAGTCGAGAGTGTAGTAGCGGTGCGCATGGTGCGCCAAAAGCTCCCGGAGTTTCATCGCGCGGTCTGCCGCCTTTTTCGGGACATTCGCCATGAGCCTATCGTACTCGAAGTCGCGCGCGCGGGCGACCGGCAGGCGCCTCAGTAGGTAATGACCACGAGCCCCCCGTAGCCTGTCGTATGTGGCCCCGAGCCGCCGATACCATAGCCGCCGGCGGGGATGTAGTTCGGGTCGCTTCCGCCTGCTGGGAACGGCGACGCCGAAGCTCCGGCCGACGTGCCCGCGCCCGAGACCCCGGCACCGCCGATGTAGCCTGACCCGCCGCCGCCAGGATAGCCGCCCGCATCCCCGCCGCCGCCTCCGCCGCCGAACCTGCCGC
>DATKNE010000075.1:0-2748 GCA_035541515.1 Minisyncoccota bacterium
TCGAAGGCGAGCTTCGAGGTGTTGCGCTCGATTGCAGCCATCGCTTCCATCTGTCCCTTCGTCGGATTCGGGAATCCGGGACGCTCTTCGCCAGTCGCAGGATCGGTATACGGTTCGCGTGTCGACTTGCGGATATCTTCAACAATCGCCTTTCCGAACTCCTTCCAATCCTTCATGTGCTTGAACTCTTTCTTGAATTCGACTCCCGCCTGGAACTTTTCGCCTTTATGGATGCGCACAATGATCTGAATCCAGAGATATTCGCCCTTTCCCATCGAGCCCATGTACTCCACCAAGTTCGAGAGCGGGTCTATCTGCTCGAACTCCTTCTGCGCCTTGTCGAGGCCGTACTCGACGTAGGTCTTGATGGGATAGGGGTCTTCTCGGCTCTTCTTGAAATCACACCCCCACATGGTCCATTCGCCGGGAAGCGCCGAGATAGTGCGCGTGTAGTCGACTGCCTCGACCACTTGCGCCCCCGGATATTGCGCGTAAATCTGCGATTCGATGATGCGGCGGAAGCCCGCGCGAGTCCAGATATAGAAGTGCACCTGGCCTTCGAGCGAGACGATCTCCAACGACCACCACGGCCGCACCTGGCCGAGTATGTACTGCTTGTACCACGTGCCTTCGCCCGGACCGTGATGGAGTCCCGAGAGCACCGCCTCCATGGCAAGCGGCGTCTTCGCATGGCTGCGCGGCGGCTTTATCTCGAGCAGGATGACGTTCTGCTTCGCGATGTATTCGGAGCGCTTCAGGATGACCCATGCCGTCCATGCGCCGCCGACGATGAGGACCGGCAGCCAGACGGGGGCGAGGAAGAGCGAAAGCGAGAGCGCGAACCGCACGACCGACGGCATGAAGATGAACGAGACGACGAGGAGGCAGAGACCAAGTATGGCGAGCGGCCACCCGCTTATGCGGAATCCGCCTTTTGACTTCAGCTTCTTCAGGTAGCCTTCGAGCTCTTCGAAGAATGGGAGCGGATGATGGGACATGCTTCCCGTCAGTGTAGCAAAGAACCGCGGCGCCTTAAGGCGCCGCGGTCCGTCCGTGTGAATTGGGGCTTAGAGCGCCGCGTACTTGCCCTCTTTCGTGCGCTTGAAATACCGCGGGTCGTTCAGGTTCACGAGGATGGTGTTGTCTTTCACGAAACGCGCCGCCTTCACCTGCTTCACGATCTCGTCCTTCTTCAAAGGGCCGCTCTCCGCGAGGACGTCGCGGATGATGTCGCGGACGATGCCCGGCTTGTAGCCCCATTCGGCGAGCGCATAGAGGCCGCGGCCAACGAGCACGAAGCGCGGGTCCTTGATGAGCTCGTTGTGCGTGGTGGCGACGTGCGCTTTCTTCGAGAACATCGTGCCGATGGCCTGCGCGACTTCCGAGAAATGCATCGGCTTGCCGTGGCGCTTGATGGCGAGGTACGCGTAGCCGCGGATGCCCTTGGTGCGGATGGCAGGCGCGTCCGCTTTGCCCCACTCAGAAAGCGGGTTCGAGCCGATCTTCTTCGAGATGGAGAGCCAGCGCTTCATGACTTCCTCGTTCTTGTACGCGTCGTTCACTTCCTTGAGCTCCTCGAGGAAGCGGTCCATGAGCTCGCCTTCCGGGACGACCTCGTCGTCCTTGAGTCCTGCGTAGAGCGCGGAGAGCGCCTTATGGATCTTCTTGGCGGTCGTGTGGTCGACGTGCCAGCGCGCGACGAACTCGTCCGTCTCGCGTTCGCGGAAGAACGACGAGCCGACGACCAGGAGGAAGCGGAAACGGTTGCGGCTTTTCTCGTCCTTGCCGAGCGAGGAGAGGAGGTGCTCTTCGGGTACGACGACGCCGAGCTTCTCCACGTGACGGGAGATCTCCTCGAACGCGGAAGCGGCTTCCTTGAACGCGGAGCTCGCGCGAATCGCCTCAAGGCCCGCCGCCTCGATCTGGCGAGCGCGCTCCCGGGTGATTCCCGAGCGGTTGCCGATGGCTTCCAGAGTCTCGCGTTCGGCAGAAGCGCCGAGCCCGAACCGGCGGGCGAGGACGTCGCGGGCGCGCTCAGGAGCCGCCGCAAGGAGCTTCTTCACGAGCGCGGCGCTGTCAAAGGAAAAGGCGGCGGTTTTCGCCGCATTCCCCTCGACACGCTTCGTTTTCGAGGCCATAGTTTTGTGGTCTAATTTATAGCAAACACTTGTAGAAACGTCAACTTCATGAAGCCTAGGGCACCAGGTTGAGTATCTTCCCGGGCACGTACACGACCCGGGAAGGCTCTTTTCCCGAAAGCGCCGCGGAGACCGCCGGAATCGCTTTCGCGGCACCGAGCGCTTCGGCTTCGGAAGCGTCCGGAGCCAGTTCCACTACCCCGCGCTTCTTTCCGGCGACCTGCACGGCGATTGCGACGCGCGCCTCGCGCAGGAGTTCGGGGTCGAATTCCGGCCACGATTGCGCGTTCGCGCTCCCCTCTCCCCCGAGTTTCTCCCAGAGATGTTCCGCGAGATGCGGCGCGAACGGTGCAAGCATCGTGACGAACGCGCGGGCCGAGCTTGTCGAGGGCGTCATGGCTTCGAACTCATTCAGGAGTTGCATGAGCGCGGCGACACCGGTATTGAACTTGAACCGGTCCCCGTCCCCGGAAATCTTCTGCGCGGCCTGCGCGAGCGCCCTCGATTCCGCCTGCGCAGGAGCAGCATCGATCGCGGACTCGGTCATCCGCCCTACGCGCTCGAGGAATTTCCTCATGCTCGCCACGCCGTCGAGCTGCCACGGGTAGCT
>DATKNE010000076.1:0-2277 GCA_035541515.1 Minisyncoccota bacterium
ACGTCGCCGAAGAGATGGTCTTCGACGACCTCACGACGGGGCCGAGCAATGACCTCATGGTCCTCACGTCGCTTGCGCGCGACATGGTCTCCCGCTACGGCATGAGCAAGAAGCTGGGACCCATCGCATTCGGCGAGAGGAGCGTCGGAGCGCAGCCGTATTCCGAGGCGGTCGCCGCAGAAATCGACGAGGAAGTTTCGCGCATCATCGAGGATGCCAGGAATCGCGCGAAGAAAGCGCTCACGGAGCATCGCGCGGCGCTCGATGCCATCGCGAAGGAGCTCATCAAGAAGGAGACCATCGAGCGGGAAGCGTTCGAGAAACTCCTTATCGCGAACGGCATCACGCCGAAGCAGCGCGAAGAGGAGCTCCCGCCCATCGTCATCGCTCCCGGTACCGCCGGCGGCCTCGCGGAGGGGCTCGCGTAACGGAGAAAGGGCCGCGCTTTCGCGCGGCCCTTCGGTCGTTCTGTCCGGTTCAGTAAGGCTGGCCGAACCGGTCACGCACGAGACAGCCTTCGTCGTCCACGTATGCCTTCTTCCGTGGGTCGAAGCGCAATCCGCGCGCTTTTGCCGCTTCGCGATTGTGGATGTTCTCCGGCGGCAGGTCGGGGTCGAATGTTTCCCGCGGCGCTCTTTGCTCGTCCATCGTGCCTCTCCTCGTCGTGATTTCCGAGTCGAATGTAGCACCCGTGCCGAGGGCCGGCAAACGTTGTAGAGTGAGCCGTATTCCGCCCGTATGGAAGTACCATACGAACGGTCGTTCGGCGCATTCATGCATACGATATGCTTGAATGGCCTCACTTTCCGCCCGTAGCTCAGCTGGTTAGAGCATCGAGCTTATACCTCGAGGGTCCTTGGTTCGAATCCAAGCGGGCGGACTTGCAATGCGTGCTTACTCCAAATGCATCCCGGCGAGGGCGGAGCCGACGCGGGTGCGAAGAGCGGGGTAGCGAGAGAGCGTCGGGTCTTCTTTTATGAGCCGCGCGGCTTCGGTGCGCGCGGCCTCGACCATTTTCAGGTTCTGCAAGGCTTCCATTGCGATATCGGATACGCCCCACTGCTTGCCGCCCGTGAGCTCTCCGGTGCCGCGGAGCGAGAGGTCGTACTCGGCGAGCTCGAAGCCGTTCTTGGCGGTAGTGAGCGCTTTCATCCGATCGCGCGTCGCCTGGCCGAAGGTTTCCGGAAGCGCGAAACAATACGCTTGATGCGTGGAGCGGATGACACGGCCGCGAAGCTGATGGAGCTGGGAAAGGCCGAAGCGTTCCGCGCCTTCGATGAGGATGACGGTCGCGTTCGGCACGTTCACGCCCACTTCGACGACGGAGGTGGCGACGAGGATCTGGATTTCCCCTGCAGCGAATCTGCTCATGACCTCTTCTTTCTCCGCAGGCTTCATCTTGCTGTGCAGGATGCCGATGGCCGCATCCGGAAATACTTCTTTCTTCAGTCGCTCGGCCTCGGCTTTCACGGATTTGGCCTGGAGCGCGAGCTCTTTGTCCGGGTCCGGCTCGTCGATGCGCGGACAGATGACGTATGCCTGTCTGCCCGCTGCAAGCTCTTGTCGCACGCGCGCGTACGCCCTCTCGCGCTCCTTCGGACCGAGGACTTCCGTGATGACCGGCTTCCGTCCGGCCGGCATCTCGTCGAGCAGGGTGATGTCAAGGTCGCCATAGATAGTGAGCGCGAGCGTGCGGGGGATCGGCGTCGCCGTCATCGAGAGCAGATGCGGCGAGACCGAGTCCTTGGTGACGAGCCGCTTCCGGTGCGCGGTGCCGAACCGGTGCTGTTCGTCGATGATGGCGTACGCGAGGTGCTTGAACGCGACGGATTTCTCGATGAGCGCATGCGTGCCGATGACGATCGGTATGAGCCCGTCCGCGACGCGCTTCTTGAACGTGGCTTTCGAGAGCTTCGCGGACTCCTCATAGCGGACTTTCGACGGGAACACGCGGCACTCGCTTCCCGTGATGAGGCCGATAGGAATGGGATGCGTGCGGAAGTAGGAAACGAACGTCGAGAAATGCTGTTTCGCGAGGATCTCGGTGGGGCAGAGGTAGGCGACCTGGAGCGTGCCTGCGATGCGGTTCGGCGGAGTCGAGGTGGCGACCAGATACGCGGTCGCGGCAGCGACCGCGGTCTTGCCGCTCCCGACGTCGCCCTCGAGGAGCCGGAGCATCGGGTGCGCTTTCTCGAAGTCGGCCACGATGGCGTCTATCGCGCGCGTCTGCGCGCGCGTCGCGGGGAAGGGGAACGACGCGACGAAGCTCGAAAGCGC
>DATKNE010000077.1:0-2140 GCA_035541515.1 Minisyncoccota bacterium
ACCGAGCACATCTGCAACTGGGACCTCAAGGCGCGCGGCGTCATCCCCATGAAGCAGATCATACTGCAATCGCTCAACGTGGGCGCCTCGTGGGTGGCGACCGAGCTCGGCCAGGAGAAGTTCCGCGCGTACTTCACGAAGCTCTTCGGGCAGAAGACCGGCATCGACCTTCCATCGGAGAGCGGCGCGCTCCTCTCGAACCTCTCCACGAAGGAGCAGGTCAACTACGACACGGCGTCCTTCGGTCAGGGCGTCGCGGTCACGCCCGTGCAGATGATTCGTGCCTTGGGCGCGTTGGCCAACGGGGGGAGCATGGTGCGGCCGCACCTGGTCTCCGGCATCCAGCTCGATACGGGTCTCGTGCGTCCCCTGGACTGGAGCGGACAGACGCAAGTCTTCTCTCCCGTTGCCGTGCGCGAGACGACCTCCATGATGAGCGAGCTCGACGACGACATCCTCTACAACGGCAAAGCGAAGATCCCGACGATGTCGGTCGCGGTGAAGACCGGCACCGCCCAGCTCACGAAGCCCGGCGGCGGCTACTACAACGACCGCTTCTTCCACTCGTTCGTCGGGTTCTTCCCGGCATACGACCCGAAGTTCATCATCCTCCTCTACACGGAAGACCCGAAGGGCGTGCAGTACGCCTCCGAGACCCTCGACGCGACCTTCCTCGACCTTGTGCATTTCCTCATTAACTACTACGCTGTGCCGCCTGATCGCGGCGTCGCGACCACCACGCCATGATGAAGCGCATCCTCAAGTCCATAGCCGCGTTCTTCCTCGGCATCGCCGCGCAAGGAGTCTTGCGCCGCTATCGCCCGAAAGTGCTCATGGTGACCGGCTCGGTTGGGAAGACCTCCACGAAAGACGCCATCGCCGCCGTGCTCGCGAGCCGCTTCTTCCTATGGAAGAGCGAGAAGAGCTACAACAGCGAGCTCGGCGTGCCGTTCACCGTGCTCGGCGTGAAGAATCCCTGGGGCGATCCGATTTCTTGGATCCTGGTGCTCAAGCGCGCGCTCGCGCTCCTCATCCTCCCGAATCATTATCCGAACCTGCTCGTGCTCGAAGTGGGAGCGGACCGTCCGGGCGACCTCGCGCGCATCTTGCGATTCGTCACGCCGGACGCGGTCGTGGTGACGCGCCTTCCGGAGATTCCCGTCCACGTGGAGGCGTACCCGTCGCCGGACGCCGTGCGCGAAGAGGAGTTCGCTCCGGCGCACGCGCTCGTAAACGGCGCGCCGCTCATCCTGTGCACCGACGACCCGTACGCGCGCATGCTCGCGAAGCAGACGCCCGCGACGTGCTTCACCTATGGCGAAAGCGCGGACGCGCAGGTGCGCGTGCTCGACATCGGCTTTAGCGAAGAAGGCGCGCAGGTGATTGGCATGCGCGCGCGAGTCGAGTCCGGGGAAGAGTCCGGCGAGCTCGTCGTGAAAGGTTCGGTGGGGAAGACGCAGATACTTCCGGCCGCGGCCGCGCTCTCGGCGGCCGCGGCGTTCGGCATCCCGCTTTCCGAAGCTATCGAAGCGCTCAAGGCGTATGAGCCGCCTGCCGGCCGCGGCCGCTTGTTCGCAGGCAAGAACGGCGCGGTCCTCATAGACGACACGTACAATTCGTCGCCGGCAGCGGTAGAAGAAGCGCTCGCGACCTTGGCACGATTCCCCCACGCGAAGCATCGCATCGCCGTCCTCGGTGACATGCTCGAGCTCGGCCGCTATTCGGTCGCCGAGCATGCGCGCATCGGAGAGCTCGCGGGGAAGGCGGCGGACATCGTCATCGCGGTGGGCATCCGCTCGAAGGCCGTCGCAGACGCGGCAAAGGGTGCGGAGACCTATTCGTTCGAGAACTCCGCCGAAGCTGCGAAAGCGCTCCCGGCGCTCGTCTCGGCGGGCGACGTCGTGCTCATCAAGGGCTCGCAGTCCATCCGCACGGAACGCATCACGGAAGATCTCCTCGCGAATCGGGAAGACGTGTCACGTCTCGTCCGCCAGGAATCCGAGTGGAAGCGTCGCGCGTAGCGAAGCAAGAGCAATTCTGCTATAAAAGCATCACGATAGGCCCTATCGTCTAACGGCTAGGACAGCGCCCTCTCACGGCGTAAATCGGGGTTCGATTCCCCGTAGGGTCACAAAAGTTT
>DATKNE010000078.1:0-2229 GCA_035541515.1 Minisyncoccota bacterium
GCGTTCAAGTCGCCCGCGTTGTTCTGCTTGATGTAGCTCGAGACCTTCTTCACTTCCGTCTCGGCGATGAATGCCGTCTGGAGCCGGACCGGCTTCTGCATGTCGCTCGAGAGGTAGAGCATGTCGCCCGCGCCAAGCAGGGTCTCGGCTCCGGAGCCGTCGAGAATCGTCCTCGAATCTATCTGCGAGGCCACCTGGAGCGCGAGCCGTGTCGGCACGTTGGCCTTGATGAGGCCCGTGATGACGTTCACGGACGGCCGCTGGGTGGAGAGTATGAGGTGGATGCCGACCGCGCGGCTCATCTGCGCCAGCCGCACGATGGCGGCCTCGAGCTCGCGCGGATAGCTCTGCATGATGTCGGCGAGCTCGTCGATGACGACGATGATGTACGGCATCGCCTCCGGGAGGTCTTCGCCGCCCTTTTTCTTCGCCGGCTCGTAGACGCTCGCGTGGTACGACTCGATGTCGCGCACCCGTTCGGCCTCGAGGATGTTGTAGCGCCGTTCCATCTCTTTCGCCGCCCATTTGAGGGAAAGTATCGCTTTCTTCGGGTCGGTGATTACCGGCGTGAGGAGATGGGGGATGCCGTTGTAGAGGGTGAGCTCGACGCGCTTCGGGTCGATCATGATGAAGCGCATCTGGTTCGGCCCGTTCCGGTAGAGAAGCGAAGTGATGAGCGCATGGATGGCGACCGACTTTCCGGACCCCGTCGCCCCCGCGACAAGCGCGTGCGGCATCTTCGCGATGTTCACGTAATGCGGCGCGCCGCTGATGTCGCGGCCGATGGCCGCGAGCAAGGGCTTCTTGCTCTCCGACCACTCGGGCGTGGAGAGGAGGCCGCCGAGGCCGACCATCGCCTTCACCGAGTTCGGCACCTCGATGCCGACCAAGGACTTGCCCGGAATCGGCGCCTCGATGCGGACCGGGTGCGCGGCCAGGGCGAGCTCGAGATTGCTCGCAAGCGACACGATCTTCGACAGCCGCACGCCTTCCGCAGGCTTTACCGCGTAGCGGGTGACCGTCGGGCCGACCGACACCTCGTCCATCTCGAGGTTGATGCCGAAGTTCTGGAACGTGCGCTTGATGATGTTCGCGTTCGCCTTGATGTCGCCCGTGCCGGGCTTGCCCCTGTCCGCCCCGAGGATGGAGAGGGGAGGCGGCGCGTACTCCGCGTCGTAATTAGTGATGCCTGCGGTCCGCGGCCCATGCGCGTCAGGGCGGTTGAACATCGTGACGACCGGCTCGTGCTCCGGATCGACCCCGTCGTCTTCCTCGGCGTCCTCGCCCGTCTCCTCATCCGCTCCGTCCTCGTCTTCCGGCACGCCGACGACGTCGGTGAATTCCTCGGCCTCGTCTTCGTCGGAGGACCTGCGCTCGCGCACGCGAGTCCAGAGCGCGCTTAGGTGCCCGGAAAGGAGCGCCCCGAGCATCTCGAGGTCGCTCACGACCGCGACGCCCACCGCAAACACCGCGAGCAGGAGCACGAGCGCTCCCCAGAAGCCGAAGAAGCCCGCGAGCTCGCTTCCCGTCCAGGAGCCTGCGATGCCGCCGAAGGTCGCGCCGGGGAAGAGCCCCGCGAACAAGAGGATCGGGAGCACGATGAGGAGAAGGCCTATCGACGTGAGGAGCGTGAAGGACGGCCAGCCGACGGCCGCGTAGAGGCCTGCGCCGATGAGGACGAGCGGCACGATATAGGACGCGATGCCGATGCCGGAATAGCTCAGGGCGAACGCCTGCGCGCCCACCGGCCCTGCGCCTCCGAAGACCGCGAGGCCAAACAGGACTCCTGCAGCCATGAGGACGATGGCAGCCGCCCATCGGGTCAGGGCGTCGTACTCCTGCTCGTCATCATCGCGCCTGCGCGCTCGCCGTTTTGCGGCGCCGTTCTTGCCGTTTCCGCGACTCATTACGGGAAACATTGTAGCACTCAGAAGGCGATATCCACCCTACGGCACACGGCCATTCAAACCGCGAAAAGGGGAGGCGCACGGGCGACCCGGGACTAGTGCTCCTCCTGCGCAAAAGGAAAGACCTTGCTAAGGACAAGGGCTTGCGCGGAGCGTTCAAGGACATATACTAAAAGGACGTACCCATGCCTCAAGGACAAAACAAGGACAACAAATCGGACATGTCGGTAGTTACTGTCCGAAACAAAGAGCAAACGAAAGAAGATTTTGTCCTAGAAAAGAACATATTTTCCAACATATTCGAAAGAGACATACGTCGCGT
>DATKNE010000079.1:0-3091 GCA_035541515.1 Minisyncoccota bacterium
CGTGGTCGTGGTCGCGGGCGAGAGGCTCTGTAGGGTGAGGCTCGCGAGCCGGTCGATGGCGAAGGTCGCGCTCGTCGTCTGATCCTTCGCGACCGTGAGGTAGCCCGGCGTCGGGTTCACGTTCGTCGCGTCGCGCGCGTAGGACTGGGCGCTCGAGTAGCCCGCTCGCGATACATATATTTGGTAATCGGAGGAGGTGGCCGCCCCGCCGATGATGGCGTAGCCGTTGCTGTTGCTGAACGTGCTGAAATCGACTGAGGGCGACACGTCCGGATTCACGATGTGCACGGTCGCGTCCGCAAGCCCCGCGCCGCCTGCATCAACCACATGGATGGAGAGCGTCCCGCCCCCGGTCGAGGACTCGATCCCGGGCGGAGCGAAGTTCGAGACGAGCGAGACGGATTTCGCGAGCCCGTTCACGGAATAGGACACGCTCACCTTCGCGACCTTGTAGTCGGTCGTGACGCCGTTCTGGTCGCTCGCGCCCGTCCCGTCCTGCGGGTCGTCGTAGTACGTGATATAGGTGCGCACGCCGTACGGGATGCCGTCCACCGTCGTCGAAGCGCTCGCGGCGATCGCGCCAGCAGGGATCCCTCCGACGGTGCCCAAGGCGTCGTACGAGAGGCCGCGCAGGTATTCCATCTGCGTGTTCGCGAGCTCGACGGCCGCCGCTTTCGCCTTTGCGAGCGCGGAGAGCGCGAGCGAGGCCCTGAGCGCGCCGAAGAGCGCGACGAACACCACGAGCAGGATGGCGGTGCCGACGATGATGTCGATGAGCGTCATCCCTCGCGCGCGCGGAAGGTGCATGCGGAAATCATAGCGCATGCCGGTCGCGCGATCGCCGCTCATGCAACGGCCTAGATAGCGGAGCTCAGCGAGTAGATGGGAGCGATCATCGAGACCGCGAAGATGCCCACGAACGCGCCGATGACGAGCATGAGGACCGGCTCGATGATGGTGGAGAGGTCTTTCGTCTTCTCCGCCACGTCTGCCTCGTAGAATTCCGCGATCTGCTTCAGCATCTCGGCGACCTTGCCGGTCTCTTCCCCGACCGCGAGCATGTCGCTCATGAGGAGCGGGTAGAGCTTCGGGTACGCGGCGAAGGACCCGGACAAGGGCTCGCCTTTCTTCACGTGCGCTTCCGCCTCGTCTATCACGTGCGCGAACGGGCGGGCGTGCACCACCTCTTTCGTTATGGAAAGCGCGTCGAGGACCGGCACGCCGGAAGAGAGGAGCGAGGAGAGGGTGCGGGACGCGCGCGCGGCGAAGGTCTCCTGCACGAGCTCCCCGATGACCGGCATGCGGAGCGCGCCGAGCAGGATGAGCCAGCGTCCCGCCTCGGAGCGCGTGAACGCGATGCCGCCGACGATTATCGCGACGAGGCCTCCGAACACGAGCGCGACGTTCCCGGCCATGAAATCCGACACCGCGACGATGATGCGGGTGGAGAGCGGCACCTTCACCCCGAGCTCGGTGAAAGTCTTCGTGAGAGTCGGCACCACGAACATGAGCATGAGGACGCCGACGATGACGACGGCCGTGATGACGATCGCGGGATAGATCATCGCGCCGCGCACCTTGCGCGAGAGCTCCTCCGACCGCTCCATCTGGAGCGCCACGATGGAGAGCGAGTCGGACAACGAGCCGGATTCCTCCCCGGCACGCGTCATCGCGACGAAGAGCGGGGAGAATACCTTCGGGTACGCGGCTAGGGCTTCGTGGAACGACGAGCCTTTCTTCACCGACTCCGAAAGGCCGACCATGACCTCCTTGATGCGCCGGTTCCCCGACTGCCGCTCGATGACGGACAGGGCGCGCGAGAGGGAAAGCCCCGCGGTGAGCATCGCCGAGAGGTTGCGCGCCGTGCGGATGATGACCGGGCGCCCGATTCCCGAGCCGATGCTTATATAGAGCCACTTCGGTGCGTGGAATCCGCCGCTCCCTTCGGTAAGCGCCAGCACCCGCGCGCCTTCCTTCTGCACCTCCTCGTACACGGCGAAGCGCGAAGGCGCGTTGATGACGCGCGTCTCCTCGGCGCCTCCTTCTTTCTTCAGCGTGACGCGGAACAGCATGATTATTCGGAGACGGCGCGGAGCACCTCCTCGAGCGAGGTGACGCCGCGCGCCGCCTTGTAGATGCCGTCCTCGAGCATGGTGAGCATGCCTTCCTTCTTCGCCTGCGCCTCGATGGCATCGGTCGTGCTCGCGTGGAGCATGATGTCGCGGATGGCGGAGGACACCGCGAGCACTTCGTGGATGCCGACGCGGCCCTTGTAGCCGTCATCCTCTCCGGCCGCCTCGGCCGGGCGATAGAACGGGAGCGTGTCGAAATCGTCCTTCGCCTTCACGAGCTTCTCGTCGCGGAGCGCCTTGAGCGCGACCTCGAAATCCTCGTCGCTCGCTATCTTCGCGCGCTCGGCTTGCGTCGTCGTATACGGCGTCTTCGCGTCGGTGAGCTTCCGGACGAGCCGCTGGCCGACGACCACCCGGATGGTCGAGGCGAGGAGAAACGGCTCGACGCCCATGTCGATGAGGCGCGGGACCGCGCCTGCGGCGCTGTTGGTGTGGATGGTAGAGAGCACGAGGTGGCCGGTGAGCGCGGCATTGATGGCCAAGGACGCGGTCTCGCCGTCGCGGATCTCGCCGACCATGATGATGTCCGGGTCCTGGCGCACGAGCGACCGGAGCCCCGCGGCGAACGTCATGCCGATCTGCGGGTTCACCTGCGTCTGGTTCACACGCTTCATCTGGTATTCGATCGGGTCCTCGATGGTCGAGATGTTCACGTCCGGCGTGTTCAGGATGTCCATCATCGTGTAGAGCGTGGTCGTCTTGCCGCTCCCGGTCGGGCCGGAGATGAGGATGATGCCGGTCGTCTGCTTCAGCGCCTTGTGGATGTGCTCCAGGTTCTCGCCGTGGAAGCCGATAGCCTCGAGCGTGAACCCTTCGCCGGTCTCGCGCAAAAGGCGCATGACGATCTTCTCGCCGAAGAAGGTCGGGAGTATGGAAACGCAGAACGACACGCGGTCGGCCTCCGTCTCCATCTTGAAGCGGCCGTCCTGCGGCAGGCGCTTCTCGTCGAGCTTCAGGTT
>DATKNE010000080.1:0-3932 GCA_035541515.1 Minisyncoccota bacterium
CATACCCCCAATCGCGCGCCGCATCGAGGTTCCCGAGCAGAA
This sequence comes from Minisyncoccota bacterium, assembly GCA_035541515.1. Taxonomy (GTDB): domain Bacteria; phylum Patescibacteriota; class Minisyncoccia; order Phycocordibacterales; family Phycocordibacteraceae; genus C7867-001. Next base: position 43 of record DATKNE010000080.1, read on the forward strand.
TCGCGCCCGAGCCGGTTCGTGCGATCCCTGCAACTCCCATCGCGACCTTGCGAGTCACGAAGTTGTATCCGCGACGAGGACTCTCATGATTGAAAAGTATCCCGCAAGAGACGAACATGCCGTAGCTCTCCCGATAGATACGGGCGATGTGATGCGCATAGACTTTCGCGGCCCCGTAGGGGCTTCGCGGCCGCAGTGGCGTTTTCTCGTTCTGCGGCGCTTCGCGCCTGTCTCCGCTGAACATCTCTGAAGTCGAGGCTTGATAGATCTTGGGAGAGAGTCCGAGCAAACGGACCGCCTCCAGGAGCGAGAGGACTCCGACCGCATCGGATTGAGCCGTGTAATACGGCAACTCGAACGAGACTTTCACATGCGACTGCGCAGCGAGGTTATATATCTCATCTGGTTTCACTCCGCGGATGATACCCATAAGCGAATTTATATCCGTGAGATCGCCATAATGGAGCTTCGATTCGCGGAGAGCGGCAGTGTGGAAGATGTGCTCGATATTCTGCCGATTGAACGTGCTCGTCCGGCGGACGATGCCATGCACGTCATAACCTTTCTGTATGAGAAATTCGGCGAGATAAGAGCCGTCCTGACCGGTAATACCGGTTATGAGGGCTACTTTCTTACGTTTTTGAGCCATTGTTCCGAACTCTAGCATAGGGAAAAAGAAGCTCAAAAGGGCGCTTTTCTTCCGGTAAGACGCTGCGGAATCACCCTTTGGGACTAAATTTTGCGCCCGAACCACCCATATCCCTTCGCATGGCGGTCGCTCGACGCGCGCTCGTACCATCCTCCAAAAAGAATTCTGAATCAGGCGAGCGTCTTACGGATGCTGCGCGCCTCACATCGCACAGAATCAGGATGTGCCGTCAAACTATTGCTCCTGCAGGTCGGGCAGCGGAGCAACGGGAGGATATCCGTACGGAATGTTTTTGCCTCAGTCATATCGATTGGATCATATGCGCTCCTTTCTAACAGCGACGTAAACGCCGGTCGACAAGATATTCCGTTCTTCCACTGATTTCCGTATGTCGCCATATTCTTCCGCGACTAGCCAATCAAGGTTCGAAACCAGCCATGCGAAGAAATAGAGGAGTGCTTTCGTTGTGCGTCCGCCGCGCAAGCGGGTCTGGAATCCGATGCGCTGCATAAGAGCCGCGAGGGTCGAGAAATCCCTCAACTCATCGCGTTCTTCGACAATAGTCCATTGTGAAAAAAGCTCGCGGAGGCCGTATTTCGTAAATCGGAAGAAATCATTCGGGGTGTCATGGAGCGGATACACGAAACGGGTAGTCAGGACCAGCGTACCGCCGGGCTTGAGCACCCGCATGAGTTCCCTCGCTACAATTTCGGGATGTTTCGTGTGTTCGAGCATCTCCGTGCAAAGCACGAGCGAAAATTCATCTTCCTTGAAAGGAAGGGCGTGAGCGTCGGCGACGATTTCAGGGTGGCGGGCAGGGTCGATGTCGACCGTGACTCGATTCGGGAAATAGCGGCTGTAGGCAGACCCGCCCGACCCCACGTCCAGGATCCGTTCTTCCGTGCCGTAACGCGTGATGAACGCTTCGAGCTGCGGGCGCGTGAGCTTCTTGAACATAGAGTGATGCTAGCGCGCTTGCGCAGAAGAATCGAGTCCGGAGAGGATAGCGTGAGCGCGGGCGGCCCAGCTGTAGCGCTCGGCCAGGCGTTTCCCTGTGTGTGCGCGAGAAATCGCATTGGAGTCGTTCAGGACGCGCTCAACACCGTGCGCGAGCGCTTCGGGATCATCTGGGGCCACGAAAAGAGCCGTGGATTCGTCGAGCACTTCGCGGACGCTCGGCACGTCCGAAGCGACGACCGGCGTACCACTCGCGAGGTACTCGAAGAGCTTCATCGGCGAGGTGAACCGCGCCGAATCCTCGTCGTTCGCGGAATTCGGAAGGACGAGCGCGTCTGCCGCGCGCAGATAGCACGGCACTTTCTGCGGCGCGACATAGCCTTCGATACGGATATTCTTCGCGCTTCCCCAGCGTTCCCTGAAGGAAGCTACGTCCTTGTCGGTGCCGCCGACGAATGCGAAAGCGACATCCGGTAGAAGCAAGGCGGCGCGCGCAAGGGTCTGCGCGCCCTTGCGTGCATAGAGGTGACCAGTGTACGCGACGAGATACCGGCCATTTTCAAAGCCAAGCTTCGCGCGCGCTTCTTCTTTGGAGATACCCAGGGAGAATTGCCCGATATCGACAGCGTCAGGCGCAAGCACGATACGCTTCGCGTCCACCCCGCGCGCGACATACGCTTCCTGCAGCGCGCGGGATATGACGATGACGCGCGACGCGCGACGCGCGACGAATGCAGACAGGGCGTTGGGCTTTGCATGCGCTTCGAATACGAGCGGCCGTCCGAGGAGGACGTACTGCAGGAGGACGAGATAGTCCCGCGAATAGACGGCGTCCGATTCCCAGAAACTCTTGTGCCAGCGGGCTCGTTCGGAAAACACCAAGAGCGAAATGAGGAACCCGAGCGCGCCGTAGCGGACAAGATCCGGCACTTTCACTCGGGTAAGGATGAAATTCCTACGGACATGATAGAAGTCGAAAGGGTCTCCGGATATCTTCGTGCGTCGTGCCGGCACGACGAGCTCTACGCGCGCTCCGGCGTGAGCAAGCGCCTCGCACGTCTTCATCATCTGGAGGCCGTGTGCCTTTTCCGTAGGCAACCGGACGAATTCGAGATAGGCGATTTTCATGCGCGCTTCCTGAGCACGAAGAAGTGGTGGTATTGATTCCCGAACGGCACGAATTCCTCCTCGATATTGAAACGTCTCGCAAGCGCATCCCGAACGCGCTGCGGCGGATATCCTTTCTTGCCCATTTCCCAATAATGCTGTCCTTTGAACCGATGTGGTTTCGGATACGGGATTTTCATCGCGAACCGGAATTCTGGGAGGAACGGCAGCTTCAGCAAAAATTTCACAGGCGGACCGAAATGCGGCAGGCTCAGGATGACGTGCTGGTTCGATACGCGCGAGAGCTCGGCGAGCGCCGTATCGAATTCCTCGAACGGAAGGTGCTCGAGTACCTCGAACGCGCAGACGAGGTCGAAACTCGCATCCGGATGCGGTAAGGCGCGCACGTCGCCGACCGTATCCGGGTGCAGGTCGTCCGCCACGTCTACCGATTGGTACGCGATGGAGGTATTGCGCTTCAAGTACCCACCGACGACGCCGTCTCCCACGCCGACCTCGAGCACGGAGGAGGGCGCGAGCGCGAATATCTCCCGCAACTGCGCCGCGTAGCTCGCCCAGCGGTCTTCCCCGCTGTATTTCGCAAACGCGTATGCTTCCTTCGAGACCTGGCTTGTCATGGCAATAGGAGAGAGTATAGCCGCGCAACGATAACGCGCTCGTCCGCTTCCGTGCGCGCCGTCGCAGAAAGCCGCGCGGCAAGCGCGCGCCTTTCTTCCTGCTGCATACGGATGAGCGAGCGGAGCTTCTCCGCAAGCGCTTCAGGATTCGGGTCGAACAAGAGCCTGTCCGCGTCCGACTTGAAAAAAGGCGCGAATGCCCGGTTCGCAACGAGCGGGATGCACCCGGAAGCCATCGCCTCGAGCACGGCCGTGTCGATGCCGCCCGTGGGCGCGAGGTTCACCGAGATATCGTTCTGCCGGTAGTGCTCCGGCATGGCGTCATAGGGCATGGCACCCATAAAATGCACGGCACCCGAGATGCCGAACCGCGATGCCTGCGCGGCAAGCGATTCTTGGTATGCGGCATCGCTCGGGACAGTCGGCGCGCCAACGAGCGAGACTTCGGCGCGGACGCCTTCTGTGCGCAAGAGCGCGAGCGCGTCGAGGAGTATCTCGAGCCGCTTGATGGGCGTGATGCGCCCGACGCTCACGATGCG
>DATKNE010000081.1:0-5705 GCA_035541515.1 Minisyncoccota bacterium
CGACGAGGTCGTGCACGGCATCCCGAACGAGGAGCCGAAAGTCCTGAAAGACGGCGACATCGTCGGCCTCGACCTCGGGCTCGTCCACGACGGCATCATCGTGGATGCGGCGATAACGGTCGCGGTCGGGCCGCAGAGCGAAGAGACGAAGAAGCTCTTGCACACGACCGAGGAAGCGCTTGCCGCAGGGGTCAGGGCGGCACGGCCGGGCAATCACGTGGGCGACATCTCGCACGCGATCCAGGAAGTGATCGAAGGGGCCGGATTGACGGTCGTGAAGGCGCTCGGCGGCCATGGGGTCGGCGATCTGGTGCATGAGGAGCCGTTCGTGCCGAATTACGGCAGGAAAGGCGACGGCGAGCTTCTCGAGGAGGGCATGGTGCTCGCTTTGGAGCCCATCTCGAGCGCCGGGAAGGGAAGCGTCGTCCTTGCTCCGGACGGCTACACGTACCGCACCAAGGACGGCTCCCGAAGCGCGCATTTCGAGCACACCATCCTGATCGAGAAGAGCGGCGCGCGCATCGTCACGCAGGCTTGAATAGCCCCGCACGAGTGCGTATACTGCACGCATAACCGCCCGGAAGGGCATTTATTTTATGGCACACCCCAAGACTGAACGGACGCTCATCATCCTGAAGCCCGACGCGATACAGCGCGCGCTCGTCGGCGAAACCATCCGCCGTTTCGAGAACGTCGGCCTCAAGCTGGTGGCGGCTAAGATGATGGTCGCTCACGCGGAGCACGTGGAGAAGCACTACACGCTCGACCCCGAGTGGCGGCGCGTGACCGGCGAGAAGACCATCGCGGGCTATAAGGAAAAAGGCCTCACGCCTCCGTCCGAGGACCCGTACGAGATTACCGCCAGGATCCTCGAAGGGCTCAAGAAGTACATGGTCGCCGGCCCGATCATGGTGATGATCTGGGAGGGAGCGCATGCCGTGAAGATAGTCCGTAAGCTCGTGGGCAGCACGGAGCCTCTGTCGAGCGCCCCCGGGACGATTCGGGGCGATTACGTGCTCGATTCGTACCAGATGTCGGACGGCGACGGGCGGGCGGTCCGCAACCTCATCCACGCGTCAGGCTCTCCTTCCGAAGCGGCGGCGGAGATCGCGCACTGGTTCAAGCCGGAGGAAATCATCGAATACCGGCAGATACAGGACGCCATCATCTATGCGCCGGAAATGAACGGCATCTTCGAATAGCGAGCTGAACCGGCCCCGCGAACGCGGGGCCGAGTCGTTTTCCACATCCGCCTTTCATGAAAGGCGGATATAATGCGGGAAGGAGTCGTTCCTTTTAAACGCAACTTGCCGAAATCTAGGGAGTCTCAGATTCACACGCTCCGGCAGAGTGCCTATCCGGGTGTTCCGACGAGCGTGATGCGGACACCCACCTGGCAAGAGAAAGTTGCAAACATGGAATGACTCCGCGCAAAAAGTCGCCTCTCATGAGGGCGACTTTTTGCGCATATGCCCGTGCTACATTTGTTCAATGTTCAAGCTGACGTTCTGCGGCGGGGGAGGCAAGGTGACCGGCTCGAATTTCCTGGTCGAGGGCCCGCGCGCGAAGGTGCTCGTCGATTGCGGCATCGAGCAGGGAGCGGACGTCACGGTCGAAGAGATGTACGGTCCGTTCCCGTACGTGCCCGGCGAGATTTCCGCGCTCGTCGTCACGCATGCGCACCTCGACCATGTCGGCCGCATCCCGAAGCTCGTCAAGGACGGCTTCCGCGGGAAGATATTCATGACGCCGCCCACCCGCGACCTCGCCGAGCTCATCCTGCGGGATTCGGTCGGCATCCTCCTGCAGGACGCGGAGCGCCGGGGGCTTGCGCCTCTGTACGTAGAGACGGACGTAGACGCCGCGCTCGCGCAAATGGAGACGCTCGACTACCACATGGAGAAAGAGGTCGCGCCGGGCATTTCCGCGTATCTGCGCAACACGGGTCATATCCTCGGCTCGGCAAGCGTGCGGCTCACAGACAGCACCGACGGTACGGCGCTCGCGCTCACCGGCGACATCGGCAACTCGCCTTCGCCTCTCTTGCCGGACTGGGAACCGGTCGCGGACGCAGACGCGCTCGTGATGGAGAGCGTGTATGGCGACCGCTTGCATCCGCCACGCGCCGACCGTAATCTGCTCCTGAAGGGCCGGTTGCAACTTGCGATTCGGCGAGGGGGCGCGATACTCATCCCGGCATTTTCCATAGAGCGCACGCAACTCATGCTGTACGAGCTATCAAACTTCTTCGAAGCGGGCGATCTGCCAAAAACCCGTGTCTTTCTCGATTCTCCGCTTGCGATCAGCGTAACGGATGTCTACGAAAAATGGGGAAGCACGTACTTCAAACCGGAAGCGGAAGAGGAAATGAAGCGTGAGACGAGTCTCTTCCGGTTCCCGTTTCTGACCATGACGCGTTCGCGCGAAGAATCGAACGGTATCGATACGGTCCCAAATCCGAAAATCATCATCGCAGGTGCGGGAATGAGCCATGGCGGCCGCATCGGCGCGCACGAGGCGAAATATCTGCCGGACCCGACGACGACGCTATTTACCGTTGGGTATCAGGCGCCCGGCTCTCCAGGCCGCTTGATTCAAGAAGGCGCTCGACAGGTCCGAATTAACGGTCATGCGGTAGAGAATCGTGCGCATATCGAGGTCCTCGAAGGGTGGTCCGCGCATGCCGACCGCGACGAACTTCTGAAATTCGCGGAAGCCGCGCTTGCCGGCAAGCGCGTGAAGACCATCTTCACCGCGCTCGGCGAGCCGTCGTCCGAGCGCTTCCTCGCCCAGCGCATCCATGACTACTTGGGCGGCAACGCGGTCGCGTCGCAGGAAGGGGAAATCTGGGAAATCTCAAAAGAAAGGGTGCATCGGGCGTAAATTTCATATGGAACCGAAGCCAGGCATGTATGAGCACTACAAGGGCCTCAAGTGTCGCGTAACCGGCGTAGCGAAGCACAGTGAGACATTGGAAGATCTGGTCGTGTATGAAGAGCCTTCGAACAAGCTTTCGAAGCTCTGGGTGCGGCCGGTCGCGATGTTCCTCGAAGAAGTCGAGGTGGAAGGGAAGAAGGTCCCCCGGTTCAGATATGTCGGACCGGGATAAAAGACGAATCCCCCGCCGAACTGGCGGGGGATTCGTCTTCCGGCGGTTAGCCGATCTTCTTCGCGATGCGCGCGAACGTCTCCGGGTGCTCCGCGGCGAATTGCGCGAGCACCTTGCGGTCGAGCGCGATGCCGCCCTTCTTCAATTTGCTGATGAACGTCGAGTACGACTGGTGGCCGTTCTCGCGGACGGCCGCGTTCAAGCGGACGATCCAGAGCGAGCGGAAGTCGCCCTTCTTGTCGCGGCGATGCGCGAACGCGTTGCGTCCCGCGCGCATGAGGCCTTCGTGCGCCTGCTTGATCTTCGTTGAGCGGCCGTGGCGGAATCCGCTCGAACGCTTCAGGATGTTCTTCTTTCGCTTATGCGCCATCACGCCCCCTTTGATTCGTGCCATAGGAAATCAGTTATTCGGTATTATTTCGCGCCCGAGGCGGGAAGGAAGCGGCGGCGCGCCCGCGCGGTGAGGACGAGAGAGGCGGCGCGGCGCTTCGCCATGCGCTTCGACCCGCTCGCTTTCGCGTTGAAATGGTCCTGGCCTTTGGCCCGGACGATGAGCTTGCCCCGGCGGGTGACGCGGATGCGCTTCGTATACGATTTATTCGTTTTCATGTTTTGAGGGTTGATTCGTTTCTTTCTGTCGCTTCAGCTCTGCCGCCTGGTCGCGCTCGATGACGCCGGCGAACCCTTTCGGGCTCCGTGCCACGGGCTCCGCGACCTTGTACGCGTGCGGGATGCGCAGGAGGAACTTCTCGAGGCGTTCCTTGAGGAAAGCCTCCTCCATGCCCTTATAGCGTCCCTTGAGGAAGAGTTCGGCGCGGACCCGGTGCCCTTCGGCGAGCCACTCGGCGGCCTTCTTGGCCTTGAGCATCATGTCGTGCTCCCCGGTGCCCACCTTGATCTGGACCTCCTTGGTCTCGGAGGTCTTGGCCTTGGCCTTCACCACCTTCTCTTTCTTGCTTCGCTCGTACTCGAATCTACCATAATCGGTAATCTTGGCAACGGGAGGGACGGCCGACGGCGATATCTCGATGAGGTCGAGCCCGGCCGCCTTAGCGGCCGCAAGCGCCTCAGAAAGCGAGATGACCCCGAGGTTCTCGCCTTGGGCGCCTATGACGCGGAGTTCCCGCGCGCGTATCTCCTGGTTGATGAGTAGTCGTTCGCCTGCCACTGGAAGTGCCTAAAATATAGCACATTCCGGGCCGATTACCAAGCTAGCTCGAGAGCTGGTCAGGGCTCGAAAGCTTGATTTCCGCGCGGCCCTGGTAGGAAGAGATGGTTCCGGTCACGGTGACGGCCTGTCCGCTCAGCCTCGAGAGGTCGCCGAAGGCTTTCGCGTCGTCGGCGAAGATGACGGCTGAGAACGGACAGGACTTGTAAGACTTGCAGAAGTCGAGGAAGACCGTGCCGCTCGAGGATGTGTACGCGTCGATAAGCGTGCCGCGCACCGAGGCGTATTCGCCGATGTGGTTCGGAGCATCGGTGTAGTCGTAGGTCCCGCCTGAAATCGGCGCGGCCGCTTTCGCGGCCGCGTTAGTACCCGCATACGCGGCGAACAGTTTCTGCAAGATTCCTTCATAGGTTGCGACCAAAGCGGGGTCGGTGCCTATCTCAAGCAGCTCGTCGTTCTCGGTCGTCGCGGAGCCCGTCCAGTTGTAGCTCCCGAGCGCGTACGCGCTGTCGGTCACGATTGCCTTGATGTGCATGATGCCGTTGCCGTCGGCATGCTTCTCGGTCTCGACCGGGATGCCTGCGGCAACCAGTTCGCGTATGAGCGGCGCGTCATAGGAATTCGCGCTCTCGCCGGCATCAACGAGCCCGCGCACGTCCAGCCCGCGCTGTTTCGCGGCGACCAGGGCGTCGGCGACATCCTTGAGCGTGAATTCGTACATCGCGAAGTACACGTGCGTCTTCGCGTTCTCGATGAGCGCGATGATTTCCTTATCATTCTGTTTCCGGTCGAGCGAGTAGATGACACGCGTCGTGCCCTTAGGCGGAGCGGCGATGTTTGCCGCAGGAATCGAAGGGGCGAGGCCCGGTCTTGCGCTCGCGGTTCCTGCCCCGAGCAGGTACCCGAATCCCGCCGCCGCTATCGCAAGCACGAGGGCCGCACCGATGCGTTTGTTGCGCGAGCTCATATGGCTCCCAGTATACTGGCTCCATGGCATTGGTATTCGATATAGAGACGATCGGGGAGGAGTGGGATTCGCTCGACGAGACGACCCAGAAATCGCTCACGCGCTGGGCGAAGCGCGAGAGCAGGACGGACGAGGAGTACGAGGTCGCGCTCAAGGATCTCAAGGAAGGCCTCGGATTCTCCCCGCTCACCGGCGAGATAGTCGCCATCGGCGTCTACGACACGGAGAAAGGGAAAGGCGCGGTGTATTTTTCCGCGCCGGGCGCATCGCTCTCGGAGACGGAAGAGGACGGCATCAAGTACAAGCCGATGAGCGAGAAGGAGATGCTCGAGAGCTTCTGGGAAGGGGCGAAGAGCTACAAGGAATTCGTCACCTTCAACGGACGCGGGTTCGACGCGCCGTTCCTCGCGCTCCGCTCCATGGTGCACGGCATCCGCCCCACCCGCGATCTCCTCGAAGGC
>DATKNE010000082.1:0-5769 GCA_035541515.1 Minisyncoccota bacterium
CCGGGAGGCCGTCGCCGTCGGTGTCTTTCGCGGCGATCTGCGCGAGGAGAGCGGATTCGGTGGATGCCTGCGCGACCTGCGGGTGCTCGACGCCGCGCGCAAGCAGGTAGGCTCCCGCCACGAGCGCCACCGCGCCGAGCGATGCGGAGAGTATGCGCCAGTTTCGTCCGAGAATCCCCCCCATACTAATGAAGCAAGTATATCAGCCGCTTCCTCGAGGAAGCGCACAACTACCATATATATGTGAGTAGCGGGGCCTATACGGCGCGGACCATGCCGAGCCACGCGGAAAGCGGGAGGTCTTCGGCGCGCGCTTTCTCGGGAATGATCTCAGGCGGGACGCCGATCCCGGCGAGATTCCCGGCAAGGAGCTTGCGCTTATGCGCGAAGCCAGCGTGCAAGAGGTCGAAGAACCGTTTCTCTTCCGCTCGCGAGGAGAAGTTCTTCCGGGAGATGCCCTGGATCGAGAGCACGGCCGAGTCCACGTTCGGCGCGGGCCGGAAGGCTCCGCGCGGTACCGTGAATTCATACTTCGGCGCGCCGTACGCCTTCACGGAGAGCGAGAGGATGCTCTCCTTCTTCGCGCGCGCGATGCGCTCCGCCACTTCTTTCTGCACGAGGAGCGTCATGGACTTCGGCTGATGCGCGCGCTCGAGGAAGCCGCGGATGATCTCTCCGGTGAGGTAGTACGGGATGTTCGCGACGAGGCGGTAGCCTTCCGGGAGCGCGCTCGCGTCGAACGCGCGGATGTCGCCATGGATGAGCTCGAGCTTCCCGTCCGCGATCTCGCGCGCGAACGTTCCCTTGAGCTCTTCATACAGCTCGCCGTCGGCCTCGAGCGCGATGACCTTGCCCGCGCGGCTAAGCAGAGCGCGCGTGAGCATGCCCGTTCCGGGTCCTATCTCGAACACGACATCTTCCGGAGAAAGCGCCGCGGCATCGGCGATACGCTCCGCTATCCGGCGGTGCATGAGGAAGTTCTGCCCCAGGCTTTTCTTCGCGCGTACCATGTGTTGCTACACTATAGGCATTACGGGATTTTGACCATTCACCATGTCCGAACATTTCGACCTCGATAAGCATCTGCGGCCCGACTCGCCGTTTCGCACGCGCCTGCGCACCGTGGACGGGCTTACGCCGCACGAGATGGATTCTTTCGGGGACGCGCTCGGGCGCGCGCTCGAGAAGCACGCGGAAACCCACCGCGGCGAAGACCGCCTCACCGCGCAGAATTTCGAGCGCGTGATGGGCCACTTGCGCGAAGACCCGCACTTCAAGCATCAGGCGAGCATCTACGCGAAAAAGGCGGAAGCGTTCGAATCGGCGGTTCGCTCCTCCCTCAAGCTTCCTCCGGAGGAAGCCGCCTAGTATTCGATAGACGCTTCCCCGTCGGACTCGTCGAGCTTCACCAGGGACGCGTCGAGGTCGGCAAGGAACGACGACGGTTCCGAGAGGAAATCGCTCCCGTAGATCTTGCGGATGCGCGCGAACGTGAGAACGAGCTCCTTCTTCGCGCGCGTCATCGCCACGTAGAAGAGCCGCCGTTCCTCTTCCTCATCGCGGTCGTCGTCACCGCCCATCCCTTCGTGCGGGAAGAGGCCTTCTTCAAGACCAGAGACGAATACCGTCCCGAACTCGAGCCCCTTGGCCGCGTGCACGGTCATGAGCGCGACCCCGCTCTTCTCCTTGCGGTCGAGCTCGTCCTGGTCGCTCGCAAGCGCCGCTTCCGCGAGGAAGAGCGCGATGCCCTCCTTGCCAGGGAGCGCGTCATGGCGCGCCGCCACCGATGCGAGCTCTTCCACGTTCTCGAACCGCTCGCGGTCTTCCTCGCTCCCCTCCTCCTGCATTGCCCTGCGCATCCCGCTCTTCTCGATGACGAGCCGCGCGAATTCAGACGGCGGCAAGGTCTCCGCGGCGGAGGCAAGCTCGGCGACTATCTTCTCGAACGCCTCCACTTTCGCGAGCTCCCCTGCGCGAAGCGCGTCGCGCTGTCCGGCCGCGAGCTTCGCCAAGGTCACTTTGCCGAGCCCTCGCGAGGGCGCGGCGGCCGCGCGCACCTTGTCGGCTTCGCGCGAAGGATCGAGCGCGAGCCGCATCCACGCGAGCGCGTCCTTCACTTCCTTGCGCTCGAAGAAGCGGGTGCCGAGCAGCTTGTACGGGACGCCGGCGCGAAGCAGGCCTTCCTCGAGGGCGCGCGATTGGAAATTCGTGCGGAAGAGTATGGCGATGTCTTCCGGATCCGTGCCGGCGCGCAGCATCTGCCGTATCCTCTGCGCGATCCACCGCGCCTCGTCTTCCGCGTTTATCGAGGCGTGCACGAGTATGGGCGCGCCGGCCGCGTTCTGGGTCGTCGAGTATTTCTCCTTGCGGTTCTTGTTCTTCTCGATGATCGCGTTCGCCGCGTCCACGAGATTCCTCGTCGAGCGGTAGTTCTGCTCGAGGATGACGGTCTTCGCCTCGGGATACGCCTTGTCGAACTCGAGCAGGTTCTCGATGGTGGCGCCGCGCCACGTGTAGATGGTCTGGTCGATGTCGCCGACGACGAAGAGGTTCCGGTGCTTCGCCGAGAGCAGGTTCGCGAGCTCCCCTTGGAGCGCGTTCGTGTCCTGGTACTCGTCTATGTGTATGTGGCTCCAGCGCTCCTGCGCATACTCCCGTACGTCCGCATGCTCTCGCAACAGCCGCACCGGGAGCGCGATGAGGTCGTCGAAGTCGAGCGCCTTCTCGTCCTTGAGCACCTTGTCGTACGCGGCCCACGCTTCGGACACTACGCGATTGCCGAAGCTCGAGCGCGCGTGCTTCTCCCGGAATTCCGGGAGCGTGAGCCCCTCGCCTTTGGCGCGGCTGATGCGCGAGAGCACGGCGCGCGGCGACAATTCCTTCGCCGAGACGTCGAGAGCCTTCAAGGCGTCGGCGACCGCCTTCGCCGAATCATCGCGGTCGTAGACGCTGAAGTAGCGCGGAAGGCCGATGGCGCTGCCGTAGCGCATGAGGAGCTCGCGCCCGAGCCCGTGGAAGGTCGCGATGAGGGGGACGTCTCGCGCGTCCTCGCCCAGCATCGCGCGGACCCGCTCGCGCATCTCACGCGCGGCCTTGTTGGTGAAGGTGACGGCCAGGATCTTCTCCGGAAGTACCCCTTGTCGGATGAGATGGTAGATGCGGAGCGTGAGGACACGGGTCTTCCCGCTGCCGGCGCCTGCGAGGACCGACACGGGACCCTCCGTCGCGAGCACCGCTTGGCGCTGTGCCTCGTTCAATCCGTCAAGGTAATTCACTGGTGAAATATAGCGTACTTTCAGGCTTAAATCGCGGTGCATAAGCGCGGTTGACCCGGGCTCCCCCTCGGGTATACTTCACCCTATCCTCAGAAACGGAAGTACGAAAGAAATGGCTTATTTACTCAGTATTTAAGCTATTTTGGTATACGGATGAACGGCTGGATTCCCCTGTTTTCCTATCGAATCACCTAAGTATTTTCCGGACCCGAATCAGAGTGCGCGTCGGCCGGATACATATACGGTAGTAGGGCATATCGCGCTCCTCATCGCGGGATTCGCCCTGCTTGCCCTCCTCGCTACGTTCATCCCGAAGCGCGCCAGAGCGTTCTGGCCATTTTTCGTGTCCGCCGACGCCCAGACGAACGCCATCGTCCCGGACGCCTCCACTCCGGTCTTGGCCGCGGCGCTGAATTCCGACCCGGATCCGGACTCCGCCTACGACGGGAACATCCAGACCAACGGCGACGCGCTCGTCGCCGACAGCGGCCCCTCCGGCACCATCGCGGACGTGGCCGGCGCGACCGCTTCCGACCGCATTTCCGTATACGTCGTGCGCCCGGGCGACACGCTCTCCGAGATCGCGACGATGTTCGGGGTGTCCGTGAACACCATCATCTGGGCGAACGACCTCAAAGGCGCGACCGACGTGCATCCGGGCGACACGCTCATCATCCTCCCCGTCTCGGGCATCAAGCACACGGTCGCCAAAGGCGAGACGCTCCAGTCGCTAGCGAAGAAGTATGGCGCGGACGCGGGCGAAATCGCGCAGTATAACGGCCTCGACGCGTCCGTCGCGCTCGAGGCGGGCTCTTCCATAATCATCCCGGGCGGCGAGATAGCTGCGCCGGCTCCAGTGAAGAGCACGGGAACGAAAGCGAGCGGCGGCAAGGCAATCATCGAACCGTACTTGGGCGGCAGCGGCGCAGCGCAACCCGGATTCTTCGTGAATCCGCTCCCAGGCGGCCTCATCACGCAGGGCATCCACGGCTGGAACGCCGTCGACATCGGCGCGGCACGCGGGACGCCTATCTATGCGGCCGCGGGCGGCACGGTCATCATCGCGCGCAACAACGGCGCCTGGAACGGCGGCTACGGCAACTACGTGGTCATCACGCATGGCAATGGCACGCAGACCTTGTATGCGCACATGACGCACTCCATCGTCTCTCCGGGGCAGACGGTCTCCGCCGGCGAGACGATCGGCTACGTCGGCGCCACCGGACAGGCCACCGGCCCGCATCTCCATTTCGAAGTCCGCGGCGCGAAGAACCCGTTCGCCTCCTGCCGCGTCAATTCCGTCTGCGCTCCGCAGTAGTTTGAATTCGCAAAAAGGGCGTGCTAGCTTTCTCCTAATCGCCGCAATGGGGCGGCGATTGTGAGGGGAGAAGCGCTTGAAGTACCTTACCAACGCTGAGAACATCAAGGAACAGCTCATGGGTCTCACGGGCAAGAAGGAGAAGCATCTCGAACGTGCCCGCAACGTCGTTGTGCTTTCGAAAGGCGTCGCCCAGGCCGATCAGCACAGCGCGATGCGCGACATCACGGACGCGATCAAGACGGTGCAGAAGCAGAGCGGCGGCAACGGCGCCACGCGTCAGGGCGTCCTGGCTTGCCTCAACACCGCGAAGCACAATGTCGAGCACCTCGATTACGGCGGACCGGCAAAAGGCACCCAGTTCGAGCTGCCGACGACCCCGCGGGAAGGCCCGCGGAACGCCGCCAGCGCCGTCATGGCCAGCTGAAGCGCCCCTTGCATCGCGGCCCAGGGATCCTCCGGATTCCTGGGCCGCTTCGTTTTGCCTTTTCCCCGCGTGGTATTATTTCCCCGACTTACGAACTAACCGAACCGTATGGAAGGAATGCCGAAGCAGGAAAGCCAGGAGAGCAAACCGAAGACCGCGATGGTTTCTTGGGAGAAGGCGGGGAGCGAAGTCGGGACGGAAGCGCCTGTCGAAGTATTCGTCACCCGGTCCGACATCGATGATGAAGGGAATCCCGTCCTGTACTTCAAGCATGAGAATCGCGCGGGAGCGGAAGAACATCACGCTAACTGGAAAGACGGCCGCTGGATCGCGCCAAGCTACTAGCGGCGCATAGTAATGAGGAAGGGGCGCGCCCAGGCCTCGGCCTGGGCGCGCTTTTTTTACTCGAATCCGAACAACCCTCTTGGGCGGTACTGCAGGGCTTCGTGCACGTGCGCCGGCGACACGTTGTCGTTTCCGGAGAGGTCAGCGATGGTCCGCGCGACGCGGAGCGTCCGGTGGTAGGCGCGCGGCGACAGATTCAGCCGCGTCGCCGCGCTCGTGAGCGCGGCTTTCGCTTCTTCCGTGATGCCGCTCCGCTCGTCGAGATCCTTGCCGGAGAGTGCCGCGTTCGTCGCGCCCGGCTTTCCGGAGCGCTTCGCCGCGCGCGAGCGCGCGGCGACCACGCGCGCGCGGACCGTTTCCGACGGCTCCCCTTTCCCGAGCTTCGCCAAGGTCTCGTGCGGCAC
>DATKNE010000083.1:0-6237 GCA_035541515.1 Minisyncoccota bacterium
GGTCGAGAGCCCGACCTGCACGTCGAGGATGAGGAGTCCGTGCATCTGGTTCGCCATGGCGAGCGCCTTCTCTATCTCCTCGTCCGGCATCCGCGCGCGCCACTTGCCGTCCTTGCCTGCCGAGCCCTGGGCGACGACCGCGATGTATTGGATTGCCGGAATCGTCGGCGTGGACGGGTCCGCAGCCTGCCACGCCGCCGTAGTGGACGCGAGCTTCGCGAGCACTTCGTCCTGCGGGTACTCGCCGAGGACGCCCATCTGCTTCGAGTAGAAGTTGCCGTAGTAAGCGACGATGCGTTTCCAGGGGAATATCGCGTCGCCGTACGGGTACGCGGCGCCGTGGGGCCAGTTGCGCCCGAAAACCGAGACGCTCGTCGAGGCCGTCCAGGCAACGGGTATGGTGCCGGTAGCGATGACGGTCGTCGTGCTTATGCCGAGCGCAAAAGACGTGCTCGCGACGTCAATGTGCGCGAGCGAGAGCATGCGGAGGTTGTACGCATTCGTGTCGAGCTTGGCCGGCCACGACGGCTGGAGCGGCAGGTCGTCTATGGCGCGGACGTACTCGACCGGGAAGAGGTTCGAGAAGCCGAGAAGGAAGATTACCGCGCCGCAGAGCACGATTCCGGCGGAGAGCGGCAGGAACGCGCGCGCCGCGCTCAATCCTTTCTGTGCAGGAGCTTTCCGCGGCGGCATGATGCCGCGTATTCTACCCTATCTTGCGTGCACGCGCCCTAGTGGCCGAAGGAATCCGTGAAGGTGACGTCGGACGGCTTCGAGAAGATGCTCGAATCGACGGTCCACGGGTAGCAGGCGAACGCGACATTCACGGTGGGGTCGATGCCGCCGGCGTTCGCTGCCGCGCTGCCGCTCGCGCCGTTGGCGGCGGGGAGCTTGAGTCCCGAGTCATAGCCGTTGACCCACACGAAGAGATTCGTCCCGTCGTCGATCATGTGGCTCGTGCGCGTCGCGCCGTTGAAATAGCTCGAGAAGTCGCCCCGGAGCTTATTACCCGAGATGAATATGGTGCCGACGCGCCGGAGAGAGCCGGACGTGGTCTCGATATTGCAGGTGAGATCCTCTTTGACGCTGACCAGGTAGTTCAGGGAGCCGACGCCGGCGAATTTCGCCTTAGGAGACGGCGGGGTGGCAGTCGTCCCCCCTGACGGATGGGTCGTGCCTCCGGTATGGGTGCCGGTGGTGGTTGCGGCGTTCCCGGAAGCTCCGTCCGGCGTGCTCGTCGCCACGCTTGAGCTCGGTGCCGACGGGCTCGCCATATAGAGCCAGGCACCCGCGAACACGATGACGAGCGCGAGCGCGGCAAACACGATGACCGATGAGTCCTTGTGAGCCTTCATATTCATCTTCATATTGGGATAGCGTAGCACCTGCGCGAGCACATCGCGGAGCTCGACGAACGACTTGTGGATTTCTTCTAACATGGCTATAGCACGAACGGTGCGACGAGGAAAATCATCATAGACGTTCAGGAAGAGACCAGTATAGCAAATTACGCGAACGCGGCCGCCCCCGGAGGGGCGGCCGCCGAGGGGCTACTGCCGAGGGAGCGGCTCCAGCATGCTGAAGCGGTTTCCTTCCGTATCTTTAGCGGAAATCCACAGGCCGACGCCCGGAATCATGGTGGGCTCCATGGTCTTTTCGCCCGTCTCAGTCATCGAGCCCAGAATCGTCCCACCGTTATCTGTGACGGCTTTCATCGCCGCTTGCACGTCGGACACGGAGATGACGACCGAAGGCGCTTGGGAGTCCTTGTCTTCGGTTTTCTGATAGAAACCGCCGTTGATCGCGCCCGGAGTCTGAACCATGCCCTTGTCGTCGGTCTCGGTCGTCTGCGCCACCACGTAGTTGCCCATCTCGGGCCCCATCTGCTGCATCTTCCATCCGAATGCGGTCTCGTAGAACTTCTTCATGCGTTCCCGGTCGGAGTATCCCATCTCGAAATGTACGACGGAGTTCATAGGGTAATGGTGTTATTGCGCAATAATAGCACGCGTCGAGAGTGCTACACTTCATCCATGAATAAATCCATCGCGGTCACTGCCATCGTGCTACGGCTTCTCATGGGTTGGTACATGTTCGCCGACGGGTTCAAGATCCTGATGACGCCCGGCTGGAGCGCGAGCGGCTTCCTGCTTAGCGCGAAGACTTTCCCGGCGTTCTACGCCTTCTTCGCACAACCGGCGTTCGGCTGGTGGGTCAATCCGCTCAATTCCTGGGGCATCACGCTCATCGGGGTCGCACTGTTGCTTGGCGTCGGCATCCGGTTCGCCTCGTGGGCCGGAGCGGCGCTCATGATCCTCTACTACTTCCCGCACTACGTATTCCCGTACGTCACCTATGGCTACATCGTTGATGAGCACATCGTGTTCGCCGCGGTTTTCGCCCTCATCGCGCTATGGCCGGTCGCGCAATCCTTCGCGCTCGCGCCTGCCCTGCGCCGCACGTTCCTCGGCCGCATCCCGCTTCTCGGCCGGCTCATTTAGGCGACCCCCGCGAGCAAGCGAAGCGAGAGCACTATTCTTGGCTGCTGCCCTGGGAATGTCACTTTCTATTCTAGCCTTTAAAATATAGATTTCCTACTTGGTTCGAATCTCAGAGGGGTCGAGTATGTTAGATATTGATTGCAAACAACAGCATCACAAACGCCATATTAGCCATGACGAAGTTCTCGATAAGCGTCACCTCGGTGAGCGGGATATCAAAGAATCCTCCGAGACACGCGCAGACTGCCCGTTCCTTGCGATATAGCTTGAGCCCAATGCCAACACACCCAACCGCCATGACGATCACGGTGAGCAGATATGCGAGTGGGAGGAAAAGGCGGATCGTATACAAGACTCCGAGTCCCAGCTCAACAAACGGATAGACATACCCCCACCATTTGAAGCGGCGAGCAACAACGTCATAAGAGGCAAACGTATGAGCGAATTTGCGGAGTCGAAGCGCCTTGAGGCCACCGAAGAGAAGGAAGAAGCCGCCCATGAAGTCGAGCATCCATTCGTGCACTAGGTGGCCGTCTATCGCCGTGTTGCCGTGCACATGCTGGCTCAGATCCACCGGGGTTAGTGGATCGGCAAAGAAATACGTTTTAACACTCGCCCAGAGAATAGCCAGCGCGAAGAAAAGTATGAGCGGAGCGAACTGGCGGAGCTTTTCTTTTGTATACTGCCACGCGCTTCGCGCATACGCGCCGGTAGCGACAATGATGCCATCAACACTGAAGCCAGCGATAGTTCGCTCATGACGTAATACCTGATATTCAGGACATCCCTCGATGACCGCTCCCCACGAACCATCAGGGAGTGCGAGTGCATGAAAGCTGCAGTGAGGATCGGATTTAATACCCCACGCCACATGCGTTTTCTTTTCTTTAAATTCAAATACTCCCGCTGACAAAAGCACTCCATCTTTTTCTATCTGGTAGCAATGCTGCTTAAGCCCGTCGATGGGGGTGCCGAGCATACGGAATGGATCAACCACTTTGTATGGCGTCCAGGTTGAGAAGTCGAGAGATATGTCACGGAGGCTTGCCGACATAGGTACAGTATATAAAACAAAGAGGCCGGGACGAATCCCGACCTCGTGATTGATGGTGCCTAGCAGTGCTAGGCGGGAGCTTGCGTAGGCCGTTTGAGCAGGCCGGCGATGAAGGCCATGACACGAGCAGCGACTTCAACGCCGATCCACGTCAGCAAGAGCACGGTCGAGAAGAAGCTCTCGAGCGCATGATCGGCCGAGTCGAAGAGCAGGTGCGCCCAGTGCGACTGATCGCCGCAGATGGCACCATCGAGCATGCTCCAGCCGAGCGACGGCGAGGAGAACATGAGCTTGATGCCTTCGAAGGTCAGGCTCATGTGCGCAGCGAAGTCGTCGAGCTGCCATTTGACGGTGTCCCACAGATTGAGACCTGCGGGTGCCGCGCCATGGCTCGAGGCGAACGCGGCCGAGGCCGTCGCCAGCAAGACTGCACCGGCAACCAGTGCAGCAGTCATAAGTCGCTTCATACTTCACCTCTTCGGTTGGTTGGAAACTACGCAGAAACGCGAAACAGCATCTGGAAAAATAATACCATGCAAAAATATGCCAAGAATCACTTAGGATTCGAACCGATTTCGTGGCTTAAAATATAGAAAAGCAAAAACGACCCGTCTAGGACGGAATTACGAATTTTCTAAAATATCCTTACGGCATAATGACCCACTCTGGTCATTTAGTACCGTGTCCAACTTGGCTGGGGGACTTGGAATCGAACCAAGATTCACAGCTTCAAAGGCTGCTGTCCTACCATTAGACGATCCCCCAATAAGGGGACTCTAGCATTTTTATTTTTCTTCTGGGAAAAGCTCAAGGACGGCGAGCTCCAACGGGAGCGCCGGGATGCTCGCGTAGCGGATGCGGTCGGAAGCGGTGAGGAATGCGAGCAATGTGTCGTGCGTGATTCCCTTGCCCTTCGCAAACTCCTCGAGCGAAGCGTATTCGTCGGAACCCAGTTCCTCTTTGAGCGAATCGCGCATCTCCGGTGCGTAGCGGATGAGGAGCGCGGAGCGGAGCTCTTCGATGACGAGCTCGAGGAAGAGCTTCATGTCAACATCGGCTTTCGCGGCCTTTTCGATTGCCGAGAGCGCTTTCCCGCGCTCGCCCGAGGCCAAGGCGGACACGAGCGCGTGGACAGTCTCACGGCTCGGCGCGCCCGTCACGCGCTCGACTTCTTCGCGCGAAAGCGTCTTGTCGCCCGAGATTGAAAGGACTTTCTGGAGTATCGAGAGCGCATCCCGGTACGAGCCGTTCGCCAAGATCGCTATGAGCTCGGAGGCGCCCGGTTCGAGCTTCGCGCCTTCTTTCTTCGCGACGGCAGAACACACCTCCGCCAGGCCTTTGCGCGTTGGCTTCTTGAACTCGAATACCTGACAACGCGATTGCACGGTCTCCGGCACGCGTTCGAGCTCGGTAGTGGCAAGCACGAATACCGCGTGCGAAGGCGGCTCTTCGAGCGTTTTCAAGAATGCGTTCCACGCGCTCTTGGAGAGCATGTGCACTTCGTCGAGGATGTAGACCTTGTACGATGACTCGAACGGGAGCGTGTACACGCCTTCGGCGAGCGCGCGGATGTCGTCCACGCTGTTGCTCGAAGCCGCGTCTATCTCATACAGGTCGCGCTCGCTGCAACCTATCTCCTTCGCGAAGATGCGCGCGACGGATGTCTTGCCGAGGCCTCGCGAGCCCGCGAAGAGATACGCATGCCCTATCTTCTTAGTCTTCACCGCCTCCTGGAGCGGCTTCGTCACCTGCTCCTGTCCCACGACCTCGTCGAACGACTTCGGCCGGTATTCGCGATAGAGCGACTGGTGCGCCATGCGGCGATTATAGCCGATTCTCCGAGATCGCGCGTTCGAGCTCGTCCGCGCCGTTCGTTTCCATGAGCTTCCCGCGCAGCTCCGCCGCGCCGTCGAAGCCCGATACGAACGCCTTCACGTGCTTCTTCAGGATGTGGAACGGCTTCGCGGGCGCGAGCTTCTCGTACTCGTGCGCGAGCTCGACGAGCGCGGCAAGCTTCTCTTCCTTCGAGACGTCTTCCGGCTTCCTTCCCGCGAAGACCCAGAAATTGCCGAACATGCCCCGGCCTATCATCACGCCGTCCGCGCCCGTCTCCTCCGCTTTCTGCTTCGCCTCCGCGAGGCTCTTCACGTCGCCGTTGCCGAGCATGAGAATGCCCGGCGCGAAGCGGTCGCGGAGCGCGACCGCTTTTTGCATGAGGTCCCACCGCGCAGGGACCACGGACATCTCCTTCCGCGTGCGCAAGTGGAGCGTCACGGCGACCGGCTCCGCTTCAAACAAGGCTGGAAGCCACTCATCCAAGATTTCTGACGAGTAGCCGACGCGCGTCTTCACTGACACCGGCAAGCCGCTCTCTTTCGCCGCCCGGATGACGGCCTGCGCGACCTCCGGGGCCTGTATCATTGCGGCGCCGCTCCCCTGCTTCTCGATGGATTCGTCCGGGCAGCCCATGTTTATGTCGATACCGTCGAAACCGAGCTCGGCCGCGAGCTTCGCCGCGTACGCCATCATCTCCGGTTTGCTCGTGAAGAGCTGCGCGACGATGGGCCGCTCCGCGTCGTCGAACTGCAGGTCGCGCATGAGCGGGTTCTCCTCATCCCTCATCTTCTTCATCTCCCGCGTGTGATAGAGCCCGTCGGCGGAGACGAACTCCGTCCAGGTGAT
>DATKNE010000084.1:0-2052 GCA_035541515.1 Minisyncoccota bacterium
GAAAGCGAACTTCTTCTGGAGCGCGAGGTCGGCGGCAGGCACGTCCGGCGCTTTCTTGATGATGGTGATGACCTCGTCGATGTGGTCGAGCGCTTTGCTGAGCCCGAGGAGGATGTGCTCGCGCTCTTCCGCCTTGCGCAGATCGAATTCCGTGCGGCGCTTCACCACGTCCCGCCGGTGCTCGAGATAGTGCGCGAGCATGGCCGGAAGCGAGAGCATCTCCGGTACGCCGTCCACGAGGGCGAGCATGTTGTAGTGGAACGTGCTCTCGAGCTCGGTGTGCTTGTAGAGCGCGTTCAAGACCGCCTGCGGGTGCGCCGTGCCCTTGAGCTCGACGACGATGCGGATGTCGCTCGTCGACTCGTCGCGCAGGTCGCGGATGCCCTCGAGCTTCTTCTCCTGCACCAAGTCCGCGATCTTCGCGATGAGCTCGCTCTTGTTCACGCGGAACGGGATCGAGGTGATGATGATGCGGGTGTCCTTCTTGCCGTCGTCGACTATCTCCGCTTCCCCGCGCACCACGACCGGGCCTTTGCCCGTGCCGTACGCGTGCTTGATGTCCTGCTGGTTGAAGGCGATGCCGCCCATCGGGAAGTCGGGGCCTTTCACGAACTCGAGGAGGTCGTCGGTCGTGGCGTCCGGATTGTCGATGAGGTGCACGACGGCCGCGACGACTTCGCGCAGGTTGTGCGGCGGGATGTTCGTCGCCATGCCGACCGCGATGCCCAGGGTCCCGTTCAAGAGCAGGTTCGGCGCGGCCGCGGGCAGGACCTGCGGCTCCTCCCGGGACGCGTCGTAGTTGGGCACCCAGCTCACGGTCTCCTTGTCGAGATCGGCGAGCATCGCTTCGGCGACGCGCGACATCTTGGCTTCGGTGTAGCGCATCGCCGCCGGAGAATCTCCGTCGATCGAGCCGAAGTTGCCCTGGCCGACGACGAGCGGATAGCGCGTCGCGAAATCCTGCGCGAGCTTCGCCATCGCGTCATAGACGGCGATGTCGCCGTGCGGGTGGTACTTGCCGAGCACGTCGCCCACCACCAAGGCCGACTTGCGGAACTTCGCGCCGGCGCCGAGGCCGAGCTCTTTCATCGCGTAGAGGATGCGCCGGTGCACGGGCTTCAGCCCGTCGCGCACGTCCGGCAGGGCGCGGCTCGTTATGACCGACATCGCGTAGTCGAGATACGACACGCGCATCTCCTGCACGATGGGCTGGTCGATTATGTTCTGATGCGCCGAAACCGGTGCGTCGTCCTGTTCGCTCTTGCGTGCCATGTATCAGAACGGGATGATCGTCTGTCCGCTCCTCCCTTTCGAGAGCGTGGAAGAGGTCGCGGTGCTGATGATCTCGATGCCGGAAGCCTGCTGGTGCGCAGACGGCGGCGTGAGCGCCGCGGCGGCGCCGGCGTACTGCGCCGCGGCGGCGCCCCGCGGCGCGGCTTCGACGCCGCTCGCGGCGGGCGCGGGGAGGGTCACCGCGAACGAGTTCGTCGCGAGGCTCGCGCCGAGCCAGATGACGGCGACGAACGCCGTGCACAAGGTCGCGACGCCGAACACCACGCGCTTCTTCTCGTGGTGCGGGCGGCCCTTTATGTCGTTGATGCGGTCGGAGAGCGTCATGGCTACGGGGTCACTACCAGTATACTCCCGTCCTTGCCGACGAGATCCTTCTTCTTCAGGGTGAGCTTGTCGGTCTTCTCGCTCCCGTTCCCTGCCTCTTTCAGGAACGTCTCCAAGGACTTCGGCGCGCCGATGCCGCTCCAGTGCATCGGGATGATGATCTTCGGCTCGAGCGAGACCGCGATCTCCTGCGCCTCTCCGGGCGTGAGGACGCCGTCGCCGCCGACCGGCACGAAGAGCACGTCCACTTCGTCAATGCCTTCGCGCGCGTCTTTCGGGAGCTCTTTCTCCGAGAGGGCGCCGAGGTGGACGAGCGTCATGTCCTCGAGCTCGACCGCGTATATGGCGTTGACCGCCTCGGCCGCGCCTTTCGGGAGGCCGTACGCGGACTTGGAGAGGAATCCTTGCACCACGACGCCGGCCTTCTCGTACTCG
>DATKNE010000085.1:0-2949 GCA_035541515.1 Minisyncoccota bacterium
GCGGACCGCATCATCGTGCCAAGCGAATACCTCAAAGGCATCGTCGTCGCATGGGGCGTGCCTGCGGCGAAGGTGGAGGTCATCTATAACGCGATGCCTATCGAGGCGGTAGGGAGGATTCCGCAGGCGGTCGCGCAGCTCCCGCGCCCGCTCATCGTCACTGCCGGCCGCCTCGTTCCGTGGAAGGGGATCGACGGCGTCATCGATGCGGTCGCGATGGTGCCGGGCGCTTCGCTCGCCGTAATCGGCGAAGGGCCGGAGCGCTCGCGCCTCGAGCGCCGCGCGCGGGAGATGCTTCCCGGTCGCGCGGTCTTCACGGGCGCGCTCGCGCATCCGGAAGTGCTCGCGGCCATCCAATCCGCGAGCGCGTTCGTGCTCAATTCCTCATACGAAGGGCTGTCGCATCTCCTCATCGAAGCGCTCATGGTGGGCGCGCCTATCGTCGCAACGCGCGTGGGAGGGAACCCCGAGGTCATACGCGCCCACGAGGACGGCATGCTCGTCCCGCACGATGATGCTGCGGCGCTCCGCGCGGCACTCGCGGAGGCGCTCGCGCGCGGCAGGCGCACGACTCCGCCGGTGAGCGTGCGGCGTTTTTCCGAAGCTTCCATGCTCGACGCTACCGCCGCATCCCTCAAGGCTTTATGAATGTCCTGATGATAAGCGGAGACAAGAATCTCCTTAGGGAGGGTACCGAAGCGGCGGCACGGCTCGCGCTCCAGAGAAGCGCGGTGGAACGCCTCGACGTATTCGTGTGGCCGAGCGTGCATTCCTATGCGCAGATCGCGCGGGCCGCACGAGGCAATCGCTATGACGTCATCACCGCCCAGGATCCGTTCTGGCGCGGACTCATCGCCTGGCGGCTTTCGCGGCGAACCGGCGCGCGCCTCAATCTCCAGCTTCACGCGGAACTCGCGGGCCAATCGCTCTTGAAGCGGAGCATAGCCCGGTTCCTCCTGCGAAGAGCCGATTCCGTGCGCGTCGTGTCTGCGCGCCTCAATGCAGAGATCGGAAAGCTCGGGATTCATGCGCGCGTCACGGTACTTCCGGTATTCATAGATGCTGGGCGGTTCGCAAGAGTCACGCGGGAGCCCCACGATGGGAAGAACGTGCTCTGGATCGGCAGATTCGAGCCAGAGAAAGACCCGCTTCGCGCGGTCTCGGTCTTGAAGGAGGTGCGCGCTCGCGGCGTAGACGCGAGGCTCGTCATGCTCGGCCGAGGCTCGCTCGAAGGAACGCTCCGCAAGGCCGCGCGCGGACTTCCTGTCGAGTTTCGGGGCTGGCAGGACCCTGTCGCGTATCTTTCGCAAGCAGATGCCGTGCTCTCGACCTCTCCGCGCGAAAGCTTCGGCGCGTCCATCGTCGAGGCACTCGCGGCGGGCGTGCCCGTGGTCTCGCGCGACGCGGGCGTCGCGCAGGAGGCGGGCGCGAACGTCGTCGCGCCCGAGATGCTCGCCGCCGAGGTGGCCCGCGTCTTCGCTTCCGATTCCCACGGAACGCTCCGACTCGCCCTGCGTTCTCCTGAAGAGTGGGTGAAGGCCTGGAAAGAATCCCTGTAACAAGACCGGACCGATAGAGGCCTATTTCATGACGGCGCTCGCCGACCTCCATGGTTCGGGCGCGAGCGCCTTGGCTGAAACCCGCTTCCGGCCGGTTCGGTTATCATAGGCACCTATGGCAACGGCTCGCAGGCATGCGACGGGCAAGAAGCCCGTCATCGGCTTCATAGGGCAAGGATGGATCGGCAAGAATTACGCGGATGACTTCGAGCGGCGCGGCTATCGGACGGTGCGCTATTCGCTCGAGGAACCGTATCGGGCGAACAAGGACCGCATCAACGAGTGCGATGTCGTGTTCATCGCAGTGCCCACGCCGACGACACCCAAAGGATTCGACGCGAGCATCGTCGCGGACGCGCTCGCGCTTGTCGGGCGGGGGAAGATCGCCGTCATAAAATCCACCCTCTTGCCCGGCACGGCAAACCGCCTCCAAAGGCAGTTCCCGCGCATCATCGTGACATTCTCTCCCGAGTTCCTCACGGAAGCGACCGCGGCGCATGACGCGGCGCATCCCACCCGCAACATCGTCGGCATCCCCGCGCGCACGCCGCGGCATCGCCGCGCGGCGCGGCGCGTGCTTGCGCTCTTGCCGGAAGCCCCGTTCTCGCTCGTCTGCACGGCGACGGAAGCCGAGCTCATCAAGTACGGAGCGAACAACTGGTTCTATTTCAAAGTCATATTCATCAATCTGCTCTATGACCTCGCGGAACGCGAAGGCGCTACGTACGATGTCATCCGGGAAGGGCTCGCGGCGGATCCGCGGGTGGGGAAGAGCCACCTCATGCCGGTGCATAAGAGCGGGACGCTCGGAAGCGATAATTTCCGCCTTGCCGCGCGAAAGCCTGCGCAGGGGAAGCGAGGCGCCGGCGGCCACTGCTTCATCAAGGATTTCGCCGCATTCCGCGGGCTGTACGAGACGCTCGTGCCGGAAGACCGGGAAGGACGCGCCGTCCTTCGCGCGCTTGAAGCGAAGAACGCGCGGCTTCTCATCGACTCCGGCAAGGACCTCGAGCTGCTTGTGGGCGTCTACGGGCCAGGAATCCTGCGCGGGCGGCGGGCAAGAACCGGGAAGCGAAACAAGGTACGATAGCGGCATGCGCCTCCTCATCGTCACTCAGGCCGTCGATACGGAAGATTCAGCGCTCGCGTTCTTCGTCCGCTGGATAGCTGAGTTTGCCGGGAAGGCAGAGCAGGTCGAGGTCATCTGCCTCAAAGAAGGCAGGTACGCGCTTCCGACGAATGTCCGCGTCCATTCGCTCGGCAAGGAGCATGGGCCGCACGGGAAGGTCGCGTATGCGCTGCGATTCCTGCGGCTCGCGTGGCGCCTCCGTCGCGACTATGACGCGGTGTTCGTGCATATGAATCCCGAGTACGTCGTCCTCGCGGGCGC
>DATKNE010000086.1:0-5354 GCA_035541515.1 Minisyncoccota bacterium
AGGAGGAATCTCCGGCTGAGGGGCGGGGTTCATATGGCGTCCGATGCTAGTGAATTATAGCCCGTACGAATACGGGTGGCCGGGCTAGAAGAGGCTGGTGTGGATAGTCTCATCAACCGTTTTGAAAAGTAAGGGGCGGAAGGCACTGAAATGCCTTCCGCCCGCTGAGCTACTGCCACGACAACGCCGCTGCCGCCTTGCTCACATAGGAGTCAAGGGCATGCGGCTGATCTTGCCCGGCGTTGTGGAAGAAGAACATCATGGCGTAGCGCGTCTTCTGCTTGGCGTCGGTGAAGACGAGGATCGTCATCTCCTTGTGGAAGGACGGCTGATCCTTCGCCGTCAAATCGACGCCGAAGCGGTCGATCGCGCCATTCGCCGTCGTCACGGTCCCGGAAGGGCTCACGACGAAGTCGAACTTCCTCTGACTCCCCTTCGTCAGGTAGTCGAGGAGGTTCGGGACCTCGATCTTGCTCAGCCACACCTGCATGGTGCCGAGCTTGCCGGCGTCGTTCGTGGTGGATGCCACCACGATTTCCGGGAGATCGCCCGAGCGGCCCTTGTAGTAGAAGCCGTCGAACGATTCATCGACCTGCTGCTGGCCCGTGAGATCGTCGGTTTTCCCCTGGCCGTGCCAGGTGTCCGGCCAGGTGTTCGCCGGCGGAGTGAAGTTCAGGCTCCCTATCTGCGCCGCCGACACAGGCAAGGCGCCCAATGCCAGGGAAACTGCCGCGAGTGCGGCAATCACAACTTTGTTCATTTCACGCTCCTATGTCAGGGGTGAGGCCGATAGCAGCATCACCGGACTTCATGTCCGCCTCATTTTATAGCAAATAAAACGAATGTTGTCAATGTCTCGCTTGTGCACAGCCGGATGCCGCGACCTCGACGTGTCCCGCGCCGCGGCGCAAGAGCTGGACTTCCTCGGTGAGGGGACCGCGGTCCTCTCGGCTCAGATCATCCCCTGACTGAACGGGCGGCCCGTCGGGCCGCCCGTCATGCTACATTTGCCGAATGACCGTCCTCCAGAGCATCATCCTCGGCATCGTCGAAGGAGCGACCGAGTTCCTGCCGGTCTCTTCGACCGGCCACTTGATACTCGTCGCTTCCCTGCTTGGCGTCCTGCAGACGGATTTCGCGAAGACATTCGAGATAGCCATCCAGCTCGGCGCCATCCTCGCCGTCGTGGTCCTCTATTGGAAGCGCTTCTTCGATTGGAATCTCCTTTTCAAGCTCGCCGCGGCGTTCGTCCCGACCGGCCTCATCGGGCTCGCGCTCTACCGCGTGGAGAAGGCGTATCTCCTCGGCAACGACTGGATAGTGCTCGCCTCGCTCTTTGTCGGCGGCATCGTGCTCATCGCGTTCGAATACCTCTACGGGAAGCGCGAGAGCGACGCGCCCGAGCTTCCGCCAGAATCGCTCACGTATGCGCAGGCGATCGCCGTCGGCTTCGCGCAGGCCGTTTCTATCATCCCCGGCGTCTCCCGGAGCGGCGCAACCATCGTCGGCGGCATGCTGCTTGGCATCTCGCGCCCGACCATCGTCGCGTTCTCGTTCCTGCTTGCAGTGCCCACCATGCTCGCCGCGACCGGCCTCTCGCTCGTCAAATCGAGCTTCACGTTCACTTCGAGCGAATGGCTCGTGCTCGGAGTCGGTTTTGCCGTTTCTTTCGCTGTCGCGCTTCCAGTCGTAAGATGGCTCCTGAACTACGTGCGCTCGCACAGCTTCGTCGCCTTCGGCATCTACCGCATCGCGCTCTCCGTCCTTTTCGCCGCCTGGCTGCTCCTGTAAAAGAAACGCCCCGGCGCATAGCGCCGGGGCCAACAGGAACTGGTAGTTAAGCGGGTTCATTTCTTCTTCCGAGTCTTCTTCCGAGGAAGTCTGCCTTGCTCAGGACGCAGTTCGCCCCCGATCCGTTCGGGATAGAACCGCCCGTCATCGGAACACAAGACGACGAATATCTTCCCTTTCAGCGCTTTGCGCCTCGCCGGCGAGAGCTTCTTCAGATACCGCTTGAGGTACTTCTCAAGGCCCCGATAGGCCAAGCCGGAGGTGGGCCCGGCCTGCGTGCCCATGCGCTGCCAGAGCATCCGCATGGCGATGAACGCATCCTTGCGAGAGACCACGAACACGTCGTGGTTCTCGTTCAAGTAGAGCTTCCATCTGATCTTGGACTCTTTCATCCGTCTCTTGTCGCGAGCCCCCGGGATATCCTGACCGAGGATCGGACGAGCGCCGATGACCTTGGTCTTCGGATAGTGCTTCTTGAAATACTTCGCGACGCCGCCCGCCGTTCCGCCGGTGCCCATGGCGCAACAGATGACGTCCGGCGCGATGCCGAGCGCGCGCACGATCTCCGGACCGGTGAATCGGAAGTGCGCATCCAGGTTCGCCGGGTCGGCGTACTGGTTGAGGTGGTAATGGCCCGGCAGACGCGCTTCCTTGCGTGCCCGCTTCGCCACTCCTCCTGGCACTTCGATGAGCTCCACGGTCGAGAGCGAAGCGATGATGCCCTTCTTGGATTCCGGCGTGTCGGTCGAGAGCACGACCTTCACGCGGAAACCGAGCGCGACCGCCAGGCGCGCGACGGCATGCGCCGTGTTGCCGGACGAATCGACGACGATCGTGTGAATGCCCTTGAGCTTCCCCAAGAGGTAGAGCCGCATCAGCATCCAGAAGCCCGGGATCGCCTTCACATGCGGGATCCGCTGGAAAGCGACGAGCGGCACCAGCCGAATGCCGTATTTCCGCCAGATACCGAAGGGCGGATCCATCGGATACGCATCGAGAAACTCCATGCCCTCCGGGTCCATCGCACGCACCACGGCGTTGCGAGGCTTCTTCGCGATAACCGCTTTCATCGCACGATACTCCCAATCTGATTGAATCGAGAAGGACGAGACGCCTCCGGAGGCGACTATACCCCTATATCAATTCCCTGCAAAGGCGACTGCAACCTACTCCGGACGCCAGGATTTCTTGACCTCCTTTATGGCGTTCATCTCGGTAAACGTCTCCCCTTCTCCCGAAAAGAATACGACGGTCGGGCCGCCCATCTTCGCGGCGTCTTTCGCCTCTACCCACGCCTCGCCGAGGATGACGACCTTGTCGCCTTTCTGGAAGAGCCTGGCGGGCGGCCCGTTCAGGACTATCTGGCCCTGTTTCCCCGCGAGGATATAGGTGCGCCAGAGCACCGCGTTGGAGACGTTCGTGATCTGCACCATCTGGCCCGGCACGAGCCCTGCCGCGTCCAGCATCTCTTGCCCGATGGTGATGGAGCCGACGTAGTTCAGGTCGGCGTCCGTGACGGTGGCGCGATGCAGTTTGGCGATGCAGACGTTCAGAAGCATGGACGCCATCCTACCACATATGCCCGTCGCGTGAGGGCGCCGAAGGGTTCTCCGCGGAGAGCTCCACGCGCCGCTCTCGCTTCATGCGGTAGTGATTGAACGCGAACCACGCGATGATGACGAGGATGCCGACCGGCCATTTCCAAACGCCGAGCCACGCCGCGGCGACATTCCCGAAGGCGTAGGCGCCGCCGAAGAAGAGCGAGGTCCAGATAAGGGTCCCGATGACGACCGGCGGCACGAACCTACGGAACGGGAGCTGGAGGAAGCCAGCGGCAGTGTAGGTGGGGAGCCGCATGCCGGGCACGAACCGGCTCGAGAACACCGCGCCTTCGAACCGCTCCTCGAGCCAGGACCGTATCGGCTCATAGCGCTCGTGATTGACGAACCAGCGGGCCCACTTGTGGTTTGCGGCCGCGTATCCCATCCAATAGAGCCAGAAGTCGCCGAGGATGATGCCGAGATAGAGCGATACGAGCGAGAGCGGGATGCCGATGCTCCCGTCAGCCGCGAGGATGCCGACGAACATCGTCGTCGCGTCCTCGAGGATGAACGTGCCCGCGATTATCCCGAGCGGGATCAGGTACGCGTGCGCGAGCGAATCGTTCAGTATGGTGTGGACGAGATTGATGAGACCCATGGGCAATCGTGCAGACAGTATACCAATCCGTCCCGGCGCGACCTGTCTTGTGAATTCCACACCTCCGAGGGCGCTCTGAACGCTACAATGGGAGGAAAGTTCTATGGACCCGCTCTTCCTCGCGAACATCCTTGCGCTATTGTTCTCGTTCTTCGTCGTCGGCCTGCTGCTCGGCGTCGCGTTCTCGAAACCGGTCCGCGACAAGGTGCTCGCGATCCTCGACGCCATCCGGCGGGACCTGAGGCTCGCGCGAGTCATCCATAATCCCGTGCTCAAGCCCGGCGACACCCCCTGGACCGCCGAAGCGGTGCTGAATCCGGCCGCCATCGACCTCGGCGGCCGCGTGCATCTTCTCTATCGCGCCATCGGCATGGACGGCGTCTCGCGGCTCGGCTACGCGTCGAGCCCGGACGGGCTCCTCTTCGACGACCGGCCGCCCTACCCCGCGTACCTCGCGCAGAATCCGCGCCAAGGCTTTTCCGGCGCGCGCCGATACTCTCCCGTCCTCTATCCTTCCGGCGGGAGCTGGGGCGGGTGCGAGGACCCGCGTATGGTCGCGCTCGGCGGCCGGGTCTATCTGACCTACAACGCGTTCGACGGATGGGATTTCATCCGCGTGGCGCTCACGTCTATCCCGGTCGAGGACTTCCTCGCGAAACGCTTCTATAAATGGGGCACGCCGAAGCTCATCTCCCCCGCCGGGCAGATTCACAAGAACTGGGTGCTGTTCCCTGAAAAGATAGGCGGGAAGTTCGCCATCCTCCACAACCTCCACGGCACGTCCCCTGACCGCGTCCGGGTCGAGTACGTCGAGGACCTCGACGAGTTCGACCCGGATGAGCGCGGCATCGAGAGCCCGAGCCCCGCTTCCCAAGCGCCGCGCTCTATCGCCTGGCACAGCCGCATGCGCGGGGCGGGCCCGCCTCCGCTTCGCACCGACAAAGGCTGGCTCGTGCTCTACCACGCGACGAGCGAGCGCGAAGGGCACCGCTACCAGCTCGGCGCGATGCTTCTCGATACCGACGACCCCGAAAAAGTAATCGCGCGCGCTCATGCGCCGGTCCTCTCGCCGGACGAGTGGTACGAGAACGACGGCAAGCCGGGCATCGTCTACGCGTGCGGCGCGCTTATCCGCGGCGACACGCTCCACGTGTATTACGGCGGAGGAGACAAGGTCGTGTGCGTCGCGACCGCCGCGCTCCCCGCGTTCCTCGAGGCGCTTCTCGCCGGCGGAGATTCCCCGCTCGCTTCCGCGCCGCTGAAGGCGGCATGACATACTGAAGCATATGTTCGTCATCCGCCGAGAATCCGATAACCCGATACTCGCGCCGCTACGCGACCGGCCGTGGGAAGCGGTGGCCACG
>DATKNE010000087.1:0-2675 GCA_035541515.1 Minisyncoccota bacterium
GGGGCTCGGCGCGTGGAAGAAGTTCGTGGACCGCATCGGGAGCGCGAGGAAAGAAGTGCGCATCGCCATCGTCGGGAAGTATTTCGATACGGGCGACTACGTGCTCTCGGACGCGTACCTCTCCGTCATCGAGGCCATAAAGTTCTCCGCCGCCGCGCTCGGGCTGAAGCCCGTGATCACGTGGGTGAACGCGAAGCATTTCGAGAACGGCAAGGCCAAGCCTGCCACGCTCGCGAAGTTCGACGGCATCATCGTGCCGGGCGGCTTCGGCGAGACGGGCATCGAGGGGAAGATAAAAGCGATCAGGTTCGCGCGCGAGAAGCGCATCCCGTACTTCGGCCTCTGCTACGGCATGCAGCTCATGGTGGTCGAGTACGCGCGGAACGTCCTCGGCAAGAAGGGCGCGAACACGACCGAGATAGACAAGAAAGCGTCGTACCCGGTCGTCGACGTCATGCTCGAGCAGAAGAAGCACCTCGCCGAGAACAAGTACGGCGGCACCATGCGGCTCGGCACCTACCCGGCATACTTGAAGAAAGGCACCATCGCGCGCGGCGCGTACAAGCAGGAGATAGTGCAGGAGCGCCACCGCCACCGCTACGAGATAAACAACGAGTACGTCGCGGCCCTTGAAGGCGCGGGGCTCGTGTTTTCCGGCACGTCCCCGGACCGCTCCTTGATGGAAATCGCGGAACTCCCCAAGTCGAAGCACCCGTTCATGCTCGGCACGCAGTTCCATCCGGAACTCCAGGCGCGCCCCTTGGACCCGCACCCGCTTTTCACCGAATTCCTCGCCGCGGCCGCCAAGCGCCGCCGCTAAGCGCGATTTGCTATACTATCGGGCGTTTATGGCGAACATCATCGAGGTCGAGAACCTCTCGAAATCGTTCGGGACGTTCGAAGCAGTGAAGAACATCTCCTTCGCCGTCGAGCAAGGCGGCATCTTCGCGTTCCTCGGCCCCAACGGGGCGGGCAAGTCCACGACCATCAAGATGCTCACCACGCTCCTTCGGCCCACTTCGGGGAAGATCATGCTGAACGGCTTCGATCCGCAGAAGGACCCGGATGCCGTCCGCCACTCCTTCGGCATCGTGTTCCAGGACCCGTCCTTGGACGACGACCTCACGGCGCTCGAGAACCTCGAATTCCACGGCGTCCTCTACAACGTCCCGGCCGAGACGCGCCGGAAGCGCATCGGGGAGCTCCTCGAGCTCGTGGACCTCGCCGACCGCAAGGACAGCTTCGTCCGCGAATTCTCCGGCGGCATGAAGCGCCGGCTCGAGATCGCGCGCGGCCTCCTGCACCACCCGAAGATCATCTTCCTCGACGAGCCGACTCTCGGCCTCGACCCGCAGACGCGCAATCATCTCTGGAGCTACGTCCAGAAACTCAACGCGAGCGAGGGCATCACCGTGTTCTTCACGACGCACTACATGGAGGAGGCGGACCGGGTGGCAAAGCGCATCGCCATCATCGACCACGGCGCCATCATTGCCGAGGGCTCGGGAGAAGAGCTCAAGAAGCAGACGGATACGAAGACCCTCGAGGACGCGTTCCTCAAGCTCACCGGCAACGAGATTCGCGAGGAGGCCGGCGACTCGATGGACCGGATGCGCCAGATGCGCCGCGCGTTCGGCGGCGGGCGCCGCTAAGTCATTTCCTATGCTGAACGGGATCTACGTCATGTGGCTGCGGGAAGTGAAGAAGTTCATGCGCTCGCGCTCGCGCATCGTGGGCGCTCTGGGCCAGCCGCTCTTCTACCTGCTCGCCTTGGGCTACGGCCTCGGCTCGGTCTTCCAGGCCGCCGGGAAGGGGAGCTATATCGAGTTCCTCGTGCCGGGCATCATCGGCATGACCATCATCTTCACCGCCATCTTCAACGGCATGGCGATGATATGGGACCGCCAGTTCGGTTTCCTCAAGGAGACGCTTGTCGCCCCGGTCTCGAGGCTTTCCATCATGCTCGGGCGGACCTTGGGCGGCGCCACCGTCGCCACCGCGCAGGGCATCATCGTGCTCGTCCTCACGTTCTTCTTCGGCTTCCATCTCGACAACTGGCTCGCGCTCATCCCCGCGGTGCTCATCATGTTCCTCGTCGCCACGCTTTTCAGCGCGCTCGGCATGATGGTCGCCTCGAAACTGCGCGACATGCAGGGCTTCCAGCTCATCATGAACTTCCTCGTGATGCCGATGTTCTTCCTCTCGGGCGCCCTGTTCCCGCTGAACGGCATCCCGACGGCGCTCCTGTGGCTCGCGACCGTAGACCCCCTGTCCTACGGCGTTGACGCGCTTCGCGGCGTCCTTATCAACATGTCGCACTTCGGGCTCTGGCTCGACCTCGGCGTGCTCGCGGCCATAACCGCCGTCTTCCTCGTGGTCGGCTCGTACTTCTTCTCGCAGATAGAGGCGTAAGCGCTCCTCAGAACACCGCGCGCACGGCTTCGGCGAGCTTGTCCACCTCGCGGAAGAACGGCTCGCTCCGCGGGTCGCGCGGGCGCGCAAGCGGGATATGCATCGTCCGGTCTATGCGGCCGGGATTCGCCGCGACCACGATGACTTCGTCGGAGAGCTCGACGGTGTCCGGAAGCACGTGATTCACCATGAGGATGGTCATCCCGTACTGCCGCCAGATCTTCAGGAGGTCGGCGCGCAAAGCTTCGGCCGTGATGGTGTCG
>DATKNE010000088.1:0-15766 GCA_035541515.1 Minisyncoccota bacterium
AAGAAGAATGTGGACTTCGGCGGCGGGCTCGAGCGCCTTTCCGCGGCCACGCTTGGTAACCCGGACGTATTCCTCATCGACATCTTCGATTCCGCGCGAAGCGTGCTCGAGACCCGTTCCGGCAAGATATACGGCTCCGACGCCGCGTCCACCCGCTCATTCCGCATCATCCTCGACCACGTGCGCGCAGCGACTTTCATGCTCGCTACCGGTATCCGCCCGGGCAATAGCGAGCAGGGCTACGTGCTCCGCCGCCTCATACGCCGCTCAATCCGCGAAGCGGACAAGCTCGGTATCAAGGATGCGGTGCTTTCTGACGTGGCGAAGGATTTCAGCAACGTCTATGCCGATGCGTATCCGTTCGTGCAGGCTGCTGCCGCAATCATCAAGGATGAACTCGAGAAAGAAGAGGCGCAATTCAGGAAAACGCTCGAGCGTGCGTTACGGAAGTTCAATACAAGCCTCAAGACTGTTCAAGATGGGAAAGTACTCTCGACTGAATTCCCAGCAACTATTGCCTTTGAGTTGATTACAACGGATGGAATGCCACTCGAGTTGGTTGTGGAAGAAGCTCATATGCGCGGAATGTCGGTAAACGAGGAGGTGGTGCAGCGCTTGTTGAAGCAACATCAGGAAGAATCGCGCGCAGGAGCCGCGCAGAAGTTCGCGGGCGGGCTCGCCGACCATGCGGAACAGACCGTCCGCTACCACACGGCGCACCATCTCCTCCTGAAGGCTCTCCAGAAAGTGCTCGGCCCCGAAGTGCACCAGCGAGGCTCGAACATCACGAGCGAACGGCTCCGCATCGACTTCAACTACGGCGCAAAGATGACCGACGAGCAGAAGAGGGAGGCAGAGCGCATCGTGAACGAGCAGATAGACGCGGAGCTCCCGGTCATCCGCAGCGTCATGAACAAGGAAGACGCCGAGAAGCTCGGCGCCGAGCACGAATTCGGCGCGAATTACCCGGAGCAGGTGAGCGTGTATTCCGTCGGTCCGAAAGACGCGACCGAGGCAGACCCGAAATTCGCGCAAGCGTACTCCATCGAGTTCTGCGGCGGACCGCACGTGAGCAACACGCGCGAGCTCGGTGAAGGCGGGAAGCGATTCAAGATACAGAAAGAAGAAGCGTCGTCCGCCGGCATCCGCCGCATCAAGGCGGTGCTCGAATAATCCGCGTCCGGAGGAGCCGCGCTATACTTCGAGCATGGCGTTCTCGGGTCTTTTCGGCAAAAAAGCAGGCGAGTCGATGCTTCTCATCGACATCGGCGCCGCGTCGGTCGCCGGAGCCGCAGCGACCCATTCGACGGGCGATGACTTGTCGCTCGCGTACGCCAAGCGCGTCGCGATCGAGCATCGCGAAGGGGAAGCGGCGGAGGAAGCGATGATCCGCGCGCTCGAGACCGTGGCGGACGCGCTCGTCGTGGAAGGCGCCCCGGCGCTCGCGCGCGCCGGAGGCGCGCCGCACGCGCATCGCGCGCTCATATCCTTGGACGCTCCGTGGCAGGAGACAGAGCTCCATACGGAGAAGGTCGAGCGTCGGGACGCGTTCGTCATCACCCGCCAGATGCTCTCGCAGATGCTGAAGAAAGCGCTTCCGGACATGCCCGGCAAGACACCGGTGGACGAGAGCGTCATCGGCACGATAGTGAATGGGTATGAGACGCGGGAGCCGTTCGGCAAGCGCGGCAGGCGCGTTACGTTCATCCTCCTCACCTCCTATATCGTGACCGAGACAGCGCGCCGCATCGTAGGCGCGCTCCGCAAGCGTTTCCCGCACGTCCGCCTGATGACCATCGCCGGACCGTCTCTGCGCTACCGGGCGCTCGCGAGCGTGTTCCCGCACGAGCGCGACGCGCTCATCGTGGACGCGACCGCGCCGCAGGTTTCCATCGCGCTCGTGCGGCGCGGCCTCCTCGCAGCAGTCTCGGAGACGCCTCCCGCCGGCTTCGACGCTCCGCAGTGGGTGTCCGGCATCGAATCCGCGCTCGCGCGGATCGCCACCGAGTATCCGCTTCCGCGAACCGTCCTCCTGCTGGCGCGCGAAGCGGAAATCGCGCGCGTGCGCGAGGCGCTCGAAGCCCCGAGCCTCGGGAAGGCATGGCTCGTGGATACGCCCCCGAAGATAATCTCGGTGCTCGCGAGCCATGTGGCGCCGAGCGCCCCGCGCCCCGAAGGCGCCGCGCCGGACCTCGTCCTCGAGCTCATGCTCCGGTACGCGCAGAACCGTCCGGAAGGCGAGGAGGAAGAGGGGACTGCGCCCGCGCCCGCCGCTCCTGATGTACACAGTTCCGGTAGCGCGAGCGAATCATCGTAGGCTATACTTGCCCCCATGCGACAACTGGACGACATCATTCCTCCGTCGAGACGACAGACGGACGCGCCGGGCGTTCCCCCTATGAGCGGCACTCCTCGGCAATACGGCCCGCGCCGCGGCGGACGCTTCCCATTCCTTACCGTCGGGATCGTCGTCGTCATCATCGCGCTCTCGATCGGCGCGCTCTATTACTTCTCCGGCGCCAAGGTCGAGGTGACGCCGAATTCGCTCTCGGCTTCGGTGCAGGGGACGTTCACGGCGACGAAGAGCATGGGCGACCTGCCGTTCGAGATCGTCACCGCGCAGAAGGTCGCCTCGCAGAGCATCCCGGCCACCGGTACGAAAGCCGTGAGCGCCTCGGCCTCGGGGAAGATCACGGTCTATAACACCCAGTCGAGATCCCAGAGGCTCATCGCGAATACGCGCTTCGCGACCGCTTCCGGCCTCGTCTTCCGCATCCACTCCGCGATCTCGATTCCCGCCGGAAGCGCGACGAAGCCCGGAAGCGTCGAGGCGACCGTCTACGCGGACCAGCCCGGCGATACCTATAACGTCGGACCGACCTCCTTCACCGTCCCTGGTCTCGCCGGCACGCCGGAAGCGAGCGCCGTCTACGCGCGCTCGACGGAAGCCATGTCGGGCGGAGCTTCCGGAACGATTCCCGTGACGGACCCCTCCGCAGAGGCGTCCGCCCGGGCGACCCTCGTCTCGACCTTGCGCTCCGACCTCCTCGCCAACATCCAGAGCCAGGTGCCGTCCGGATACGTCCTCATCCCGGGAAGCTCGACCACGACCTTCGTTGACCTCGCGCCCGCGGCTTCCGCCACCGCAGGCCAGGCGGACGTGAAAGAGCAGGGGACCTTGACCGCCGTCATCTTCCCGAACGCGGCGCTCGCGCAGGCGGTCGCCTCCTCGACCGCCGGCCTCGGCTACCAAGGCGAGCCGGTCACGCTCGCCGATGCGAGCACGCTCTCGCTCGCTCCGGTCGGCGGGTTCCCGAACGCCGACGCCGCCTCGTTCTCTTTCACGCTTTCCGGCACAGCGAGCCTGACTTACCAGGTGGATTCCGCCCGGATCTCTTCGGCGATCGCCGGGAAGAGCCGGTCCGAAGCCGAGACGGCGCTGACGAATTATCCGGAGGTAAAGCGCGCCATCATCGTGCTCCGGCCCTTCTGGCGGAGCTCCCTCCCCGAGGATCCGTCCTCGATTTCGGTGGTCGTCGAAGCCCCGTGAGGATGCCGGAAACCCAGGAATTGACGCATATCCCTGCTCCTGCTACAGTGCGTAACGCATCTGCATGAAAGAAGGCGAGGAGTCAAAAACGGCGACTGGCGTCGTCGAAGAGGTGTTGCCGAACTCGCTGTTCCGTGTGCGTCTCCCCTCCGGGGAGGAGGGTGCCGAGGGCGAGCTCGTGCTCGCGTACCTTGCGGGCAAGATGCGCCTCCACCGCATCCGCGTCCTGATGGGAGACCAGGTGGAGATGGTGCTCGACCCCTACGGGGGCCGCGCCCGAATCGTGCGCCGTTTGTCCTAAATAAAAATTTCCCTACTTACGATGAAAGTCCGTGCGTCTATCAAGAAGCAACAGCCGGGAGACCAGCTCGTCCGTCGGAAGGGCCGGCTCTACCGGATAAACAAGCTTAAGCCCCGCCGCAAGGCGCGCCAGGGCTAGCCTTTTTCGGTATGCGTATCTCCGGCGTTTCCATTCCCGACGACAAGCAGCTCGCGTATTCGTTGCCGCTCATCTTCGGCATCGGGCCGATGCGTGCGAAAGAGATCCTCACGAAGGCGGGCGTCCCCTTCACGAAGAAGGGGAGCGAGCTCTCGAGCGATGAGGAACAGAAGGTCCGCTCCTTGGCGGAAGGCTATCTCATCGAGGGCGAGCTCCGCCGCGAGATCGGCCAGAACATCAAGCGCCTGAAGGACATCAAATCGTGGCGCGGCAACCGCCACGAGCGCGGCCTTCCGGTGCGCAATCAGCGCACGAAGACGAACTCGCGCACCCGCCGCGGCAACGTGCGCAAGACGATGACGTCCGGCCGCCGCACGCTCGAGAAGACCTAATCCCGATCATTTTCATACAAACGTATGGGTAAGAAACGCATCATCAAGAAGAGCGGCCGCGGCCTCGACCAGGGGCGCAAGGAGCGCGCCCTCGCGAAATCGAGCAAGCGGCACCTCGAGAAGGGCGTGCTCCACATCGAGGCGACCTTCAACAACACGAAGGCCGTGCTCACGGACGACTCCGGCAACGCGGTCATCTCTTCCTCCGCCGGCGCTCTCGGCTTCAGCGGCGCGCGCAAGTCGACGCCGTATGCCGCCGCGAAAGTCGGCGAGCTCATCGGCGAGAAGGGCGCGATGATCGGCCTCAAGGAAGCGTCGGTCGTCATCCGCGGCATCGGCGCCGGCCGCGAATCCGCGCTCCGCGCGTTCGCGGGCAAGGGCATCCAGATCCGCTCCATCAAGGACGAGACGCCGGTGCCGCACAACGGCCCCCGCCCGCCGAAGCCGCGCCGCGTATAAACCGCATATGAAAACCCCTCCCCGTTACAAGACCGCGAAGCGCCTCGGACCGTCCGTGTTCGAGAAGGCGCAGACCCAGAAGTTCGCCATCTCGGCGGACCGCTCCGCCCGCACCAAGTCCGGCGGCCGCGGGCGCCAGAGCGAGTACGGCAAGCAGATGCTCGAGAAGCAGAAGGTCCGCATGACCTACGGCATCACCGAGCGTCAGTTCCAGAATTACATCAAGAAGGCGATGGCCGCGCACTCTTCCGCGCCGACCGCGCGGCTCCACGAGATGCTCGAGATGCGCCTCGACAACGTCGTCTGGCGCCTCGGCCTCGCCGCAACCCGCCGCGCGGCGCGCCAGATGGTCGCGCACGGGCACGTCATGGTGAACGGCAAGAAGGTGCGCGTCCCGTCGCACGCGCTCTCGGTGGGCGACCGCATCGCGGTGCGCGAGGGGAGCCGCGACCACGCGGCGCTCGTCGGCTTCGCGGAGCGGTTCATGGAACGCCCGATCGCGTCCTGGCTCTCCTGGAATCCGAAAGACATGGAGGGCGGCGTGACCGAGCGCCCGACCGCCGCGTCGGCGGGCCCGGCGGGCGACCTCACCGCGGTGCTCTCGTTCTATTCCCGCTAGTTTTTATTCACGAATTGGTAATTACGATTGAGTCATGGAATACCACATCACGCTTCCGTCTAAGCCGCGCATCGTCTCCGAAGAGGGCGTGCAAGGCGTTTATGAGATCGATTCCTTGTATCCGGGCTACGGCCACACGCTCGGGAACTCGCTCCGCCGCATCATCCTTTCCTCGCTCCCGGGCGCGGCAGTGACCCTCGTCAAGGTCGAGGGCGTCCCGCACGAGTTCGCGACCATCGAGGGCATGCGCGAGACGGTCATGGAGATGCTTTTGAACCTCAAGCGCGTGCACTTCGTCCTTCATGGCGACGAGCCGCAGACCATCTCGCTCTCGGTCAAAGGCGAGAAGGAGGTGACGGCCAAGGATTTCAAGCTCCCGAGCCAGGTCGAGATCACGAACCTCGACCAGCACATCGCGGATCTCGCCGCGAAATCCTCGCTCGAGCTCGAAGCGACCATCGAGCGCGGCCTCGGCTACGTGCCGCGCGAAGTACTCACCAAGGAGAAGGTGGACATCGGCGCCATCGCGCTCGACGCGACTTTCACGCCCATCCGCCGCGTCAATTACGAGGTGGAGAACATGCGCGTCGGCGACCGCACGGACTTCAACCGGCTCCGCATCCTCATCGAGACCAACGGCACGATCTCCCCGCGCGAGGCCCTCGAGCAGTCCATCGAGACGATGATCCATCAGCTCAAGTCGGTCATCGGCTTCCAGGAGAGCGCGTCCCAGGCTTCTGCCCCGGCGGATGAGGAGCTGCTTGGCGCGAGCGCGTCTGCGTCTTCCGCCGACCCGGCGAAAACGAAGGTCGCCGATCTCGACCTCTCCGCGCGCATCATCTCTTCGCTCGAGGAAGCGGGCATCAAGAGCGCCGCAGGCCTCGCACGGAAGTCCGCTGACGCGCTGAAAGAGCTCGACGGCATCGGCGACAAGGCCATCGAGGAGATCTCCTCGGCGCTCGCATCCATCGGCCTCGCGCTCAAGGGCGAATAATCATCGAATCATGGCATACACCAAGAAAGCGCGGGTGTTCGGCAGGAGCCGCAATCAGCGGCGGGCGCTTTTGCGCTCCCAGGCCCGCTCCTTGGTGCTCGAAGAGCGCATCTCGACGACCGAAGCGAAGGCCAAGGAACTCCGCCCGTTCGTGGAGCGCCTCGTGACGTACGGCAAGAAAAACACGCTCGCGAGCCGCCGCCTCGCGAAGTCTCGCCTCGGCGATGACGAGGCCGTGAAGAAGCTGTTCGACACCATCGCGCCGCGCTACGCGGATCGCGCGGGCGGCTATACGCGCGTCGTGAAGCGCGCGAAGCGGGGCGCAAACGATGGCCGCAAGCTTGCGTACATAGCTTTCGTCTAGTAGCTTCAACTGGCCTATGACTTCCGTTACCAAGCAAGACGCAGCGACCTATACTATCGACGCCACCGACCGCACGCTCGGCCGCGTGGCGAGCGAAGCCGCGCACGCGCTGTTGGGCAAGCGCTCGGCGAGGTTCACGAAGCACCTCACCGCTCCGGTGAAGGTCGTCATCGAGAACGCGTCGAAGCTCCATCTCCCGGAGCGCCGCACCAAGGGCAAGGTGTACACGCACTACACCGGGTACCCGGGCGGCTTGAAGAGCGTCCGCATGGACGAGATGATCGACCGCAAGGGCATCGAGGACGTCGTTAGGAAGACCGTCGACGGGATGATACCCCGGAATCGCCTGCGCGCGCCGCGCATGAAGAATCTCACCGTCAAGGCATAATCGTATGGCAACCACCTACATCACCGCCGTCGGGCGCCGGAAGACCGCGATCGCGAGCGTGCGCATGACTGCCGCCGCGAAAGCGAGCCTCACGGTGAACGGCATGACGCCGAAGGAATATTTCAAGACTGACGAGCGCGCGAAGATCGCCGAGGAGGCGTTTGCGAAAGCCGAGAGCGCCGAACAGTACGCCGTCTCCGCGCACGTCGAGGGCGGCGGACTCTCCGCGCAGGCGGACGCGGTGCGCCATGCCATCTCTCGCGCCATCATCTCGGCGGAGCCGAAGACGCGCGCGGTGCTGAAGAGCGCGAAGTTCCTCACCCGCGACCCGCGCGCCAAGGAGCGCAAGAAGCCGGGCCTCGTGAAAGCGCGCAAGAGGAAGCAGTGGAGCAAACGCTAAAACACAAGCCCCATCAAGGGGCTTTGTTTTTGACGTTTGCTCGGCCGGAGCCTTATGCGAGCAGCGGCGAGCATGGCGAGGCGGGGTCGCGGAATTTCGTGAGCGACGGCGAACGAAATATCCGTGACGCAAGCGCTAAGGACGCTTTGAGAACGGAAAAAGCGGGCCGTGTGCCCGCTTTTCCTTTCAGCGAATCCTCCAAGAGGAGGTTGACAAATTATAATGTTTAAGGTATGGTAAATCCGGTTCAATAGCAGGGGGACATCCCATGTCGCGTACCCAGATAGGACTCGCGCTCGGTGCTGCGCTTGCGGCTCTCACCGCGCACGAATTCGCCAGCCTGCGGGCAAGTCAACTCGGATATCTGTTCGACAACCCGTCTCCAGCCTCCCACGGCCTCCAGGGCTTCCAGGACTGGAGGCAACACGAGGATCACAGCCCCGTGATCATAAACGAGACGCCGGACCCGTAAGGGTCCGGTTTCGTTTTTGACCGGAATTGAGAATTGAGGCATATTTGATGCATGGACGAGCGCGATGACATCGAAGTAGCGCCCGATGAGGACTCGGGCGCGGAAGAGGCGGGAGCGAAGGCCGCGAAACTGCGCGACGAGCTCAAGGCCTGTCGCGCGGAGAAGCAGGAATACATGGACGGCTGGCAGAGAGCCAAGGCCGATTACGTGAACGCGCTGAAGCGTTTCGAGGAAGACAAGAAGAAGGAGCGGGAGCGCGGCGTACTGACTGCTGCGGAGGCGCTCCTGCCGGCGTTCGACGCCATCGAGCGCGCGAAAGCGCACGGCGACGTGCCGGAAGGCTTCGCGGCCATCGTGAAGCAGCTCGAAAGCGCGTTCGCGTCCCTCGGCTTGGCCGCGGTTGGGAAGGAAGGCGAAGCGTTCGACCCCGCGCTCCATGAGGCGTACGGCCAGGACGCCGTAGAGGACGAGAAGAAGGATGGCATCGTCACCGCGGTGCTCGAGCCCGGGTGGAAGATGGGCGAGACCTTGGTGCGTCCGGCGAAAGTCCGCGTCGGCCAGTTCGCGCGCTAGTTGCGCGCGACGGGCGGTCTAGTAGAATCCTTATCGGCTTCATAATTTTACTTACGTATGGCAAAAATCCTCGGTATCGATTTGGGCACGACCAATTCCGCGATGGCTATCGTCGAGGGCGGCGAGCCGCGCGTGCTTGAGAACGCGGAGGGAGCGCGCACGACGCCGTCCATCGTCGCGATGGGGAAGAACGGGGAGCGCATCGTCGGGACGCTCGCCAAGCGCCAGTCGGTGACGAATCCCCTCAATACCATCTATCAGATCAAGCGCTTCATCGGCCACCGCTTCGACGAGCCGGAGGTGCAGAAGGACGTCAAAGCCGTCCCGTTCACGGTGCAGAAGGCCGACAATGGCGGCATCGAGGTCA
Organism: Minisyncoccota bacterium; assembly: GCA_035541515.1. Classification (GTDB taxonomy): domain Bacteria; phylum Patescibacteriota; class Minisyncoccia; order Phycocordibacterales; family Phycocordibacteraceae; genus C7867-001. Next base: position 9,018 of record DATKNE010000088.1, read on the forward strand.
AGATGGGCGACAAGTTCTACCGCCCGGAAGAGGTCTCCGCGATGATACTCGGCAAGCTGAAGGCGGATGCCGAAGCGAAGCTCGGCGAGAAGATCACCGAGGCGGTCATCACCGTGCCCGCATATTTCAACGACGACCAGCGTTCGGCGACCAAGGCAGCAGGGCAGATCGCCGGACTCGAGGTGAAGCGCATCATCAACGAGCCGACGGCCGCCGCGCTTGCCTACGGCGCGAACAAGAAGAAGGACGAGAAGATCGCGGTCTTCGACTTCGGCGGCGGCACGTTCGACATCTCCATCCTCGAGGTCGGTGCGGCTGATGCGCAGGGCGAGGGCGGCATAATCGAGGTGAAGTCCACCGACGGCGACGCCCATCTCGGCGGCAAGGACATAGACCAGAAGATAATCGGCTGGCTCGCGGAAGAGTTCAAGAAAGAGAGCGGCATCGACGTGCTCACGGATGCGCTTGCGCGCCAGCGGCTCGACGAAGCCGCCGAGAAGGCCAAGATCGAGCTCTCGAGCGCGATGGAGACGGAAGTGAACATCCCGTTCCTCACGTCGGATGCGAGCGGGCCGCGGCACCTCCTCATCAAGATGAGCCGCGCGAAGCTCGAGGAGCTCGCGAGCGAGTTCGTGCAGCGCGCGATGGACATCACGAAGCGCGCGATGGAAGCCTCGCCGTTCAAGGTCGGCGACATCAACGAGGTCATCCTCGTCGGCGGCCAGACGCGCATGCCGGCGATACAGCAGGCGGTCGAGAAGTTCTTCGGGAAGAAGCCGAACATGTCGGTCAATCCGGACGAAGTCGTCGCCATCGGCGCCGCCATACAGGCGGGCATCCTCCAAGGCGACGTGAAGGACATCCTGCTCGTGGACGTCATCCCGCTCTCGCTCGCTATCGAGACCATGGGCGGCGTCGCCACGAAGCTCATCGAGCGCAATACGGCCATCCCGACCTCACGGAGCCAGACGTTCTCGACCGCGGCCGACAACCAGCCGTCGGTGGAGATACACATCACCCAGGGCGAGCGCGCGATGAGCGCCGACAACAAGTCCTTGGGCCGCTTCATGCTCGACGGCATCCCGCCAGCTCCGAGGGGGCTCCCGCAAGTCGAAGTCACGTTCGACGTGGACGCCTCCGGCATCCTCACCGTGAAGGCGAAAGAGAAGACCACCGGCAAGGAGCAGAGCATCCGCATCGAAGGCTCGACGGGGCTCTCGAAGGAAGACATCGACCGCATGAAAGCCGATGCCGAAGCGAACGCAGAGGCCGACAAGAAGCGCCAAGAGCTCGTGGAGGCGCGCAATATCGCCGACCAGGCCGTATATGCGGCAGAGAAGGCCATCAAGGAGCATGGCGAGAAAGCCGGAGCGGAAGTGGTGAAGGCCGTGCAAGACAAGGTCGAGGACGTGAAGAACGCGCAGAAAGGCGAGGACGCCGCGCGCATCAAGTCCGCGACCGAAGCGCTCTCGGCAGAGCTCTCGAAGATAGGGGAGGCGATGGCGAAGAGCCAGCCGTCGCAAGGAGACCAGAAACCTCCTGAAGCATCCGGTCCGACGGACGCGGAATTCAAGGAGAAGTAATTGGGAGACGGCGCTCACTGAAGATCCGGTGAGCGCCGCCGTTTTGCATCCGCATGCAAGTGGTATAAAATACCCCGACTATGGCGAAGAACTACTACGACATCCTCGGCGTCGACAAGAAAGCGAGCGCGGACGACATCAAGAAGGCGTTCCGCAAGCTCGCGCACAAGTTCCACCCCGACAAGGGCGGGAGCGACGAGGCGAAATTCAAGGAGATAACGGAGGCGTATGCCGTGCTCTCCGACGAGAAGAAGCGCCGCGAGTACGACACGTACGGGCAATCCTTCCAGGGCGGAGCGGCGGGACAGGGAGGGAATCCGTTCGCCGGATTCGACTTCTCGCAGTTCCAGCAGGGATTCGGCAACGGCGGCGTGGAATTCGATTTCGGCGACATCTTCGGGGACGTGTTCGGCGGCTCCTTCCGCGGCAATGCCCGTGCGCCGCGCGGTCGCGACATCTCGATAGACGTCGAGGTCTCGTTCAAGGAAGCCGCGTTCGGCACGAAGCGCTCGGTCCTCATCGGCAAGGTATCGACCTGCGACCTCTGCAAGGGGAATGGCGCGAAGCCCGGCACCGAGCTCGAGACCTGCAAGACCTGCAGCGGGAGCGGCAAGGTGCACGAGACGCGCAATTCCATCCTCGGACAATTCACGAGCGTGCGCACCTGCCCGGAGTGCGACGGCACCGGCAAGATACCGAAGGAGAAGTGCCCGGAATGCAAGGGCCGCGGCGTCCTGCGCAAGGAAGAGGAAATCAATCTCACCATTCCCGCCGGCATCGACAACGGCGAGATGATCCGCCTGCCTCAGCAAGGAGAAGCGATCAAGGGCGGCAGGGCCGGCGACCTCTACGTGAAAGTGCACGTGCATCCGCATCCGATCTTCCGCCGCGAAGGCTCGAACCTCGTGATGGACCTCCCGGTGAAGCTCACCGACGCGCTCCAGGGCTCGAGCGTGTCCATCGAGACCTTGGACGGGAAGACGATCGAGGTGAAAGTGCCCGCGATGAAGAAGCCGGAGGAACTGCTCCGCGTGCGCGGGAAGGGGATTCCCATAGAGTCCGGCAAAGGCGACCTCATCATCCGGCTCTCGGTGGCGCTTCCGCAGAAGCTCTCGGGAAAGGCGAAGAAAGCGATCGAGGACTTGAAAGCCGAAGGCCTCTAGGCGGCACGCTATACTGTCCGCATGGATTTCGCGGGCAGCCTGAACCAGGTGACGACTCTCGCCACGAGCTCGGCGATTTCCGCGTGGGCGGTCGTGGGGAGCTTCGTAGCGCTCCTCGTGCTCATGCTCGCGTTCTATCTCTTCTCGCGCTATGCGGGGCGCGGGCCGTTCGTGGCCATCCTGCTCGCGTTCTATGCCGCTTATGCCTTGTACGCGGCATTCCCGTATGCCGACTATCTCCCGTCCGCGCCCGCCTTGACCGCGGTCGGCGTCCGCATCGCCATCTACATAGGTCTCGTGCTCGTCTTCTACATAATCCTCCGGCGCGTCGTCGTCTCCGACTTCCTCGACCTCGGACTCTTCGGCACGCTCGCGCTCTCGGCGTTCGCCTCCGCGTTCCTGCTCGCGCTCGGCTACCACGTCTTCTCCGTGACCGCGGTCTATCAGTTCCCCTCATCGCTCGCGATGCTGTTCGCGCCGAAGGAATACTTCTTCTGGTGGTTCGTCGCGCCCGCCATCGGCCTCTTCTTCCTCGCTAAATAGCGCCTCGCGTGGCACAATCCGCTCGTGGCAGAGAAGGAAAAGATCATCTATACCTGGGACCAGAAAAAGAGCGCGCTTGCGCGACAGCTTCGCCCGTTCCGGAACCTCATCCTCGGCATCTCGCTGCTTGAGATCCTGATCTCCATCGGGAACGGCATCGTCCCGTACATCACGGGCAAGTTCGTGGACGCGCTGGTGCACCCCGGGACGACAGTGGTCCCGCTATTCGGAACGGTCGAGCGCTGGGAGGCGCTCATCGGAGCGTGGTTCCTCGTGCAGGCCGTCTCCGTCGGGATAAATTTCTTCGCCGACCGGCGCAACCGCCGCCTCACGACCGAGCTCGAAGCGGGATTCCAGGCGCGCGCGTACATGCACTTGCTCACGCTACCCGTCTCTTTCTACAAGCATAGCCGCGTCGGGGAGATCACGGACAATATCGGCCGCGCGGCGTGGATGCTTTCGGCGCTCACAGGCACGATAACCAACCTCGCTCCGCAGTTCCTCACCATCGTGGTCGGCATCGTCGTGTCGTTCATCATCCTTCCGCAGCTCGCCGCCATCCTCCTGGTCGGCATCCTCGTGTACGTCATCATCCTTGTGCGCACCCTGCCGGAAACGAGCAAGTACCAGAGCGAAGCGTTCGAGATATGGAAGAACGCGGCCGGCGACGCGCAGGACGCCTACCAGAACTTCCAGACCGTCAAGCAGGCGGGCGCCGAGGCGTTCGAACAGGAGCGCATCCGCGAAGGCTTCTACGGGAAGGCCGTGCCCATCTGGTACCGGCTCGAGAAGGCGTGGAGCAACATGGCGTTCGCCCAGCGCGCGATCGTCATGGCGACGCAGACCGCCATCTTCCTCCTCTCCGTGTATTTCATCGGACGGGGAGAGATATCCATCGGCGGCCTCATCGCCTTCAACGCCTACGCGGGGATGATAATCGGCCCGTTCGTCCAGCTCGGGAACCAGTGGCAGAACGTGCAGAACGGCCTGGTCGCCGTCGCCCGGAGCGAACGCGTCTTCGGGGCGGAACCCGAACTGTACGCGCCCGCGCACGCGCAAGCGCTCGGGAAGATGCGCGGCGACGTGTCGTTCAGGGACGTGCATTTCTCATACGAGCCGGACCAGCCCGAGGTGCTGAGAGGGTTCTCGTTCGTGGCGCATGCCGGAGAGATCGTCGCGCTCGTCGGCGAGACGGGAGTAGGGAAGTCGACCACGGCGGAGCTCGTCTCCGGCTACTATTTCCCGAACTCCGGCACGGTCGAGATAGACGGGAAGGATATCCGCACGCTCGATCTCAGGGAACTCCGGGACAATATCGCCGTCGTGCCGCAAGAAGTCGTGCTCTTCAACGCATCCATCAAGGACAACATCCGGTACGGCCGGCCGGACGCGACCGACGAGGAGGTCGCGGAAGCGGCCAAGCGCGCGCACGCCGATGCGTTCATCGACCAGTTCCCGAAGAAGTACGAGCAGGAGGTGGGGGAGCGGGGCATCAAGCTTTCGGTGGGGCAGAAACAGCGGGTCGCTATCGCGCGCGCGATGCTCAGGAACCCACGCATACTCATCCTCGACGAGCCGACCTCCGCGCTCGATGCGGAGACCGAGCGGTACATCACCGTCTCCTTGGAGGAGCTCATGCGAGGTCGCACGACATTCATCATCGCTCACCGCCTCTCCACCGTCCGGAAAGCCGACAAGATACTCGTCCTCAAGGAAGGGCAGGTCGCCGAGGAAGGGACGCATGACGAGCTCGTCGCAAAGCCTGACGGCATCTACCGCCGCCTCTACGAGCTCCATATCGGGCTTCACGAATGATATAGTTTCTCCCATATGACGCTCGCTGAAGAGCTGAAAGCCCGCGGGCTCGTCGAGCACGAGTCCGCGCCTGCCGAGAAGATATTGTCGGGACCGCGCATCGCGTATCTCGGCATCGACCCGACCGCCGACTCGGCGCACGTCGGCCACCTCGTGCCCATCCTCCTCATGAAGCGGCTGGCGAGCGCGGGCCATTCGCTCGTGTTCCTCGTGGGCGGCGGGACCGGCATGATCGGCGACCCGAAGGAGAAAGGGGAACGGCCCATGCTCGAGGAGAAGACCATCCGCGCGAACGTGCGCGCGCTCGAGCGCCAGCTCAAGTCCGTCCTCGGGAAGCAGGTCCGGTTCCGCATGGTCAATAACGCCGACTGGCTCCTTTCCGTGAAGCTCGTGCCGTTCTTGCGCGACATCGGCAAGCACTTCACGGTCAACGACCTTGTGAAGCGCGACATCATCGCGAAGCGGCTCGCGACCCCCGACGAGAGCATCTCCTACACCGAATTCACGTACTCCCTCCTGCAAGGCTTCGACTACCTAACCCTGAACCAGAAATACGGGGTGAATCTTCAGATAGGCGCCTCCGACCAGTGGACGAACATCCTCTCGGGCGTGGACCTCATCAGGAAGAAGCTCGGGCGCGAGACTTTCGCGCTCACCGTCCCGCTCATAACCGATTCGACCGGCAAGAAGTTCGGCAAGTCCGAGGGAAACGCCGTCTGGCTCGACCCGAAGAAGACCTCGCCGTTCCGGTTCTACCAGTTCTGGATGAATCTGCCGGACAAGGGCATCGACACCTATCTGAAAGCGTACACGTTCATGCCGCTTGCCGAGATTGACGCCTTGATGGAGCTCCACAAGAGGAATCCCGGCGAACGCCAGGCGCAGGAGACCTTGGCGCGGCTCGTGACCGAGATCGTCCACGGCCCGGCGGCGACCGCGGCTGCCGCAGCAGCGACCGACGCGCTCTTCGGCAACACGCCGTTCGACCTGCTTTCCCCCGACGCGCGAGAAGCCGCGCTCGCAGAAGCGCCCTCCATCTCCTTCGGCAAGAAGGAATTCACCGATGGCGTCTCGCTCGCGGAAGCGCTCGTCGCGGGCGGCCTCGCTTCGTCCAAATCCGACGCACGCCGGCTCATCCTCGCGAAGGGCATCAGCCTCAACGGGCAAGTCATAGAGAACGCCGACCAGCGCGTCTACCCGGGCGACCTCGCAGACGGCGTCGCGCTCGTGCGGAAAGGGAAGCAGGGCGTCCTGACCCTCGTTTTGAAATAACCGCGGAATTCCGGTATAGTCCCAAGAACGCGTCGGTGGCGGAGTGGTCAATCGCAACAGGCTGTAAACCTGTCGGACATAGTCCTACGGAGGTTCGAATCCTCCCCGGCGCACAAAAGACACGAGACGCGCTCTACTGCGCGTCTTCGTGCTTTTGAGCGAGGCGCAGGTATATGCGAGTAGCAACGAGTATACCGAGCCGGGGTCGAGAGAATTCGATTGTGACGGCAATCGAATTACTCGTGACCACCTGAAATCGTATTCGAGCGACGGCGAGGTTTTGAGTTGCGAAGAATCCTCCCCGGCGCACAAATTTGACTTTCGTACATTCTCTAGTAGTTTAAACTTCAGTTTTCTTTTTGAACCTCAACTT